>JACRGM010000123.1 GCA_016212345.1 Nitrospinota bacterium | reverse complement strand
CAGCAAGACCCATATTATTTCTCGTTCCCAAGCTCCAGCTTGGGAACGGTTATGTTACAAAAGCTCCTGCTTTGAGGAAGCAGAGCTTCTTACTCAAAGGCGTTGCTAAGCAGGAGCTTAGCAACGAGAGGTTAAAATCAATCCAATGACCAACATCTTAATTTATTTACATTATAACTCGTTGATATTTAAAAAAATTTCATGCGTTTACCCTGCATAGCACCCAGCAATTCTGCTAGTATACCTTATATCCTAATCTTATAATCAAGGATTCAATCTCATCCTTTATATTATCATTAATACCATCAATATAATCTATCTCAGCTATGCCATCCTTAAGACTGATATTTACATCTTTTACACCATTGATAGTCTTTAAATCATTGCTTATTGTATCAACACAGTGATCGCATGTCATTCCATCAATACCAATAACCATCTTTTTGATATCATTATCAGTAGTAATAACCTCAGGTTCAGGGGTAGAGAGATATTCGGTTAAATATGTTTTATCTTTTATAATCAATCTATATTTACCTCTATACATAAAGAGATACCATACAATAAGGGGAATAATAGAACCGATCACTGATATGATTATAGTGTATCTACATAGAAGGGCCGTCATGCCGCCTACACAACCTGCAAGCATACCCCCCATCATACAGCCCATTAAGGACATACCACTAATCATAATGGGGTTATCATTCTCAAATGTTCCAATGTGTTCATCTAAAAGGCCCGATAGCCAGCCACCAATAAAACCACCTGTCATACACCCCATCATCCCATACATCATAGCAGCAAGCATCTCGCTATTCACAAGGTACCTTCCCATACCTCTGACCATTTCAAAGGAAAGGACTATCACAAGAACAAAAAGAATAAAGAGTATTAAGGCAACCTTGTTTTTCATACGCCACGGAGGCTTATCAAGCTCTATAAGATATCCATTCTCATCAACCGGATTGCCATAGAAATCTACAGATCTGGTTCTCTTAATATCTATCTCATATATAGAGAAAAAGATATAGGCTATAAAAGAAAGGATGAAACATACAATCCAGAGTATTTCCCAGCCTCCATGATAAACAATCCCTGCTAAAGCACCTCCTGAAATACCAAAGGTCATAGCACCAATAAATGCCCCTATACTACTGAGTACACCCATATCTATCTCCGCACAGGCATTCTCTTCCATTACTGAGCCAAAATAACCACCCACCATTCCACCTATCAGACAAAATAATGTGGAATAAAAAAAGATACTAATCATGACCAGGTCTGTTTTATCTTCTTTAAAGAGAGGACTAATTATGATGGTCAAGGCCAGTGTCAGAAAGACTGATGCAAAGAATATATAAAATACAATCCCTCTTGTCCTCTCCCTGTCAATGCCCCTAAATCTCCTTATTATCCTATTTTCCTCTGTAAAAGAGGGAATACAACATTCTCTATTGTTATCTTTGGGGTTATCCTCCTTACCATCCTTACTATTATCTGATTTCATATTTGAAAGGGTTTGTATCTTTTTAGCCTTAAGGCATTAGTTACCACAGAGACAGAACTAAAGGCCATAGCAGCAGCGGCAATCATCGGATTTAAAAATCCCAGGGCCGCAACTGGAATAGCAATAGTATTATAACCAAAGGCCCAGAAGAGATTTTGTTTAATAATTTTTATTGTCTGTTTACTTAAATCAATGGCCTCGGCAACCTTAGCAATATCACCTTTCATTAGGGTAACTGATGCGGTCTCCATAGCAATATCTGTACCGGTACCAATTGCAAAACTCACATCAGAGATTGCAAGTGCTGGGGCATCATTGATACCATCACCAACCATCCCAACAACCTTCCCTTCTTCTTGCTGTTTTTGGATCCACTTCTTCTTTTCTTCAGGAGAGACCTCAGCCAATATCTTAGTTATACCAACCTGTCTAGCTATTACAAAAGCTATCTCTTTATTATCTCCTGTGGCTATGACTGTCTCAATACCCATCTCATGTAGTTTCTTAATAGCCTTAATAGAGTTCTCTTTCAGGGTATCTATTATACCTATTACACCCGCAGGCCTTCCATTAATTGCCACATATAATACGGTTTTCCCTTCTTTCTTTATGCCATTAGAAAGGGATTCCAATTCCTTAAGATCAATATTATAATCTATCATCAGTTTATGATTTCCAATAATAACCTCTTTATCTTCGATCTCCGCCTTCACCCCTTTCCCTGGTATCGCCTTGAACTTTTTAGCATCAACAAGCATAGTCCCTTTCTCTTTTGCATAGAGGACAAGGGATTCACCAAGGGGGTGTTCTGAATATCGCTCACAAGAGGCAATAATCTTAAGAAATTCCTTATTAGGGATATCTGTCTTATTATTTATAATGATATCAGTAATACTCGGTTGTCCTTTAGTAATGGTTCCGGTCTTGTCAAAGGTTAAGAGATCTATCTCATGGGCCTTTTCAAGTCCTTCTGCATTTCTGATCAATATACCCTCCTCTGCTGCCCGCCCCGTACCGACCATGATAGCAGTTGGTGTAGCCAGTCCCAGGGCACAGGGACATGCAATAATTAAAACAGCTACAGTGGGGATAAGTGCCCCAACCAATCCTGCACCAGCAGCAAGCCAGCCACTAAAGGTTATACCTGCAATAACTAAGACTGTTGGTACAAATTTGGAGCTTACCTTGTCTGCTATCCTTTGAATGGGTGCTTTAGACACCTGTGCCTCCTCAACCATCCTGATGATATGTGATAATACAGTATCACCCCCAACCTTTTCTGCAACAAAGATGATCCTTCCATTACCATTTATGGTTGCTCCAATAATGGTATCACCCTCTCCTTTTGTTACTGGAATAGACTCACCTGTTATCATCGATTCATCTACTGTTGAGTACCCTTCTATTATCTTTCCATCAACAGGGATCTTTTCCCCAGGCCTTACAATAACCTTATCACCTGGCACAACCTCTGTGATAGGGATATCTATCTCCTCATTATTTCGTATTACCCTGGCTGTAGATGGTTGGAGTCCGATAAGTTTCCTGATCGCCTCATTTGCCTGACCTTTGGATTTATCTTCAAGATATTTACCTAAAAGGATTAGGGTTACAATGATCGCAGAGGTTTCGAAATATAAATGGGGAATACCAACAATCATACCATAGAGACTATATAAAAAGGATGCCCCAATACCTATAGAGATTAAGGTATCCATATTTGCTGTTCCTTGTTTAGCCATATCCCATGCCACTCTAAAGAAATCCCTCCCCGCCCAAAATACAATAGGTATTGTCAAGATAAGCTGAATCAAGTTGGCCCCAAGAAATGTAATCCTAAACATACTTATTACAAAGACAGGGATAGTTAGGACCGCTGATATAATAAGTCTATGTCTTAATCTCTTAAGATTAAGAATATCCTCCTCTTCCTTCCGTGCGAGTCTCTCACTTTGAGGTTCTAAGGGATCAATCATCAGAGGTTTATAACCTAGGGACTCTATCTTTTTGTATATCTCCCCATAAGTAACATCTCCTGTGATAGTAGCCTTGGCCGCAGCAAAATTGACAGTTGCCTTTTCAATCCCTGGTATCTTATTAAGGGCTCTCTCTATATGATTTGCGCATGAAGCACAGGTCATGCCATTAATACTTATCTGAGTATTAGGTGGAATCTTATTAAGATCTCTTGTCATCTCTCGTAAAGTAGTCGGCATGATGGTTTCATCTTCCTCTTATATATTCTAGTATACGCTACCCCCCTAGTGTATATCAAGAAAATATAAACAGTTTAAAATTATAATTCCTTGTATTATAAATATAATATAATAAATAATATATACAATGTCTCGGATTTCCAATTTTAGATAGTCTTCTTTTTGTGAGGGGATCTGGCTATGTTCAATTCAGGATATTATCGTAAAGAATTTGATAGGATTGCAAGGTTTTATGACCCTGCAATTCGTTGTATAAGTCTCTTTTTAGGAGGAGAGAAGAGACTTAGGGAAAGGGTATTAAAGGATGCAGATATAAGAATCGGTGATAAGGTTCTTGATATAGGGTGTGGGACAGGTTCATCGTCTGAAATAATTGCTAAGAAGATAGGGGATAAAGGAAGGGTTATTGGGTTGGATATGTCTACTAATATGCTGAAGATTGCCTTCAGTAAATCTAAATCCAATAATCTCTTTTTTATAAAGGCAAATGCTGAGAATATCCCCTCTTTAGATAATTATTTTGATAAGGTTCATATAGCTATTGTCCTTCATGAGATGATATACATGGGCAGATCAAATACCCTTAAAGAGATATATAGGGTATTAAAACATGGAGGAATGCTTATAGCAGTAGATTTTAATAAACCGAATGGTATTTTTAAGAATCTTATATTTAATCTTATTATGCTTGTTGAGACTGAAACAGCAAGGGATATGATAAAGAGGACATTAAAGGGTGAGATTGAAAAGGCCGGATTTCTTATAGAAAAGATCGATTATATGGTAAATAATTTTATTCAGGTAATCATAGCTAAGAAAGGAGAGAAGGGTTAGAACCTGCGAAAAAGTGAAATCTATATCTCCTCCCCATTGTTCAGGGCGGGGTATCTTGGCATTTTTCGCAACTCCTTATGCAAGCTCTTGATATCTCCTAAAATTCTTTAATACCTCCAATACCTCTTTTATCTTTTTCTCCTTCTCCTTTTCGCTTCCCGTAGCAAATGATTGATAGACACAGCCTTCTATATGCCTCTGTAAAATGCTTTCCTCTACCTTCATAATCGCTCCAACAACAGCGGATAACTGGGTTAGGATATCAATACAATATCTCTTCTCTTCGATCATCTTTTGTATTCCACGGATCTGTCCCTCTATCCTTTTTAAATTAACTAATTCTTCAAAATGTGTTGGTATAGCCATAATTCAACCCTCAATTTTAAGATAAATTATATTAAAATCTATAAGATAAATTGAGTGATGTCAAGTCTTTTTAACCCAAAATCCGATTTAGGATTTTGGGTTTTAACCTAAATCTTGACTCCTTTCTTATTTTGTGGTTTAATAAAAGATCATTTGAATGAGATTTATATTTTTAGAGATTTTATTTTTATAATCCAGGAGGTGAAAAAAATGAGTCATTAAAATGATTACAAACATAAAGGTGTCTAGTGTGTCTATAGATTTTCAGATAATAAATTACACAAGGCTAGAGGGAGAAATCCGAGTAAGGCGTACTGAGCGGTACGCCGTCGAGGATTTCGACTGATAACGCCGTGTAATTTTGTTATATGGAAATCTAT
>JACRGM010000125.1 GCA_016212345.1 Nitrospinota bacterium | reverse complement strand
TTGGAGAAGGGAAAAAAACAAGGCCATTATAAATCCCGCACCTTCCTGCGGGGTATTAGACCCCGCAGGAAGAATTCTTTTGACATCCATTCATCCCCGCAGCAAGCTGCGGGGTATTCTGGGAAGGTGCGGGATAAATACCTGTGGAGGCATAGAAAAGGATATAAAGAAGAAGAGATCACAGAACCAGGGAAAGAAAAGACCAAAAAGGGGGGGAAGAAGAAATTTATTAGGAAGAGGTTTACAGACAGGGCAGGCATGGTCTTGATCGTATCTTCAGTCTCAGTCATCCTGATAGTTCTATTTTTATTCATAAGGTATGAACAAGGGAATAAGCTCAATGATCTCCTGATAAACGGCGCTACCTTGACCAATATGATAGCAAATTCCTCTATCCAGGAGCTTAAAAAGAATGAACAGGAGCAACTACTAAAGATCATCAATCTTATGGCAAGAGAAAAAGGATTATTATATGGGATGATCATGGGTACAGATAACAAGATTGTCGCTCATACCGAGGGTGGATTCATAAACACTACCATGTCTGATCCCATCTCCCTAAAGGCCGCCTCTTCAAATAATCCTTTGAAACAGATATATCAGGATCCATTAACAGGAAAGATGATCTACGAATTCTCAAGGCCTATCTCCTACAATGGCAAAAAGATAGGTATCATCAGACTAGGTTTCACCCCTGATGCATATAATCTCATCTCCAAGGATGATATGAGGGTCTTTGCAATAATCGCATTATGTATATTCATCCTTGTCCCTATCTCTTACTATATGATGTACAGTCTTATCCATCCGATTAAGGTATTGAATACCAAGATAGAGGATCTAATAAAAGAAGGTCTTCAGGTAAATGAATTTAAGATGATACAACCGTACAGTGAGGGAGAGGTAGGGGTGCTGATAGAGAGATTCAACATGATGATATCCTTCTTTAAAGATAAATATATCAAGTTAAGTGAGTCAAATAAGGAGATAGATGTATCAAACAAGATCTTATCTTACGAAAAAAAGAGGATTGAGGCTGTTTTAGATAATATAAATGATGGGATCATGGTAGCAGATTCGTCAAGAAAGATCATCTTGGCAAACAAGGCAATGGAGAATATAGCCAATATCAATAAGGAGGAGACCATAGGGAAGGATATAAGAGAATGTTTTGATCACCCAATGGTCAGAGATTTTATCTCTGAAGGGATATCTCAGGGGAATACCTATATACAGAGGAATATAGAGCTAACCATAGAAAAACCAAAGGGGGAGGATATCGTACGTATCTATTATATGCCCCTTCTCGACAATAGGGAGAACTCTATCGGGAGTTTGATAATAGTAAAAGACCTTACAACACAAAAGATGGCTGAAAAGGCACAGATCAATTTCCTCTCCAGCATATCTCATGAGTTAAAATCACCTCTTACTACTATAAAATCCTATACAGAGATGCTTGTAGATGGCGAAGTAAATACCAGGGATACCCAGATCGAATTTTACAATATCATCAATGAAGAGACCTATCGTCTGGAAAGATTAATAGAAAATCTAATAACCATATCAAAGATCGAGATAGGGAGTCTGACAATAGATAAAAATATAGTAAAACCGATACCCCTTCTTGAGGAGACCGCTAAACTGATGAAACCCCATGCGATCAGCAAGGGTATAAGGTTTGAGACCATTTTACCAGATAATATCTCCCCTCTTTTAATAGATAAAGACCTTATTCAGACAGCAATAATCAATCTACTTAGCAATGCCATAAAATATACACCTGAAGGTGGGAATGTCACACTTAGGGCAGAGGAGAACAATACTCATACCCTGATCCATGTAATAGATACAGGATACGGGATATCAGAAGAGGAGCTCCCTTATATATATGACAAATTCTTCAGATCCTCTCGTGAGGAGATAAAAGATAAACCTGGTTCAGGCATGGGACTTTCCTTGGTTAAGGAGATCATATCCCTACATAATGGGGATATAAGAACACTTAGCAAGCTAGGTCGAGGAACACAATTTACCCTCCTCCTTTTAAAAGAAGAGGTAGTCTTACATTGAAAAGGAAGATCCTTATTGTTGATGACGAGAAATATATCCTGCGAGTTCTGAAGCTAAAATTAGAAAATGGCGGTTACGAGGTAATCTGTGCTAGTAATGGACTAGATGGACTGAAAAAGGTGAGAGAGGATAGACCAGATGCTGTTATTACAGACATCCATATACCAGAGATAGATGGCCAAAGACTGTGTGAGGAGATCAGGAAGATGGAGGATAATCAACCCCTCATTATTGTAATAACCGGTAGGATACACAAAGATGATAGGAAGTGGACAGGTGATATGAATCTACGGTTCATCGAAAAGCCCTTCAGTCCGAGAAAGATACTAAGAATAATAGATCTCTATTTTGCGTCTTCCCTTAATCCCCTCCCACCAATGGAGGGGGATAGGGTAGGGTGAAAGGGCGGGGTGGCATGGACAAACTTGTTTGTCCGTGCCTTTATGGTAGGGTGAAAGGGTATCTTTGGGTGAAATACTTATGATTCTCAAGGATCAAGAAAAAGAGAAGGATAAGGAGTACTTCAAGATATATAGGGGATTTCTCCTGCAGATATCAGATACGACTAATACTATTATTGAACTCCGGGATACAGAGGGGAATATCCTTATAGAGAGTAGGAGAGAGGGGAGAGGACAGAGAGAGCAGAGGGCAGAGAGCAGAGGGCTGGGGGGAGATGATGGCTTAAGGGATATCATCGAAAAGATGAAGGTAACAGGCAGAAAGAGGGTTCAAGGATATTACAACGGCATAAATGCCATAGGACTATCACTTGGGGAGATCTCTGATACATCATCAATGGTCCTTATTGCCTATCGTCAAGGAGATAACAAAGGTCATAAGAAGGGTTTTGATCTGAAGACAGTAAAGCTGTTAGAAGAGGTAACCCGTACCATCTCTGAGGGATATAGTAATCACCTAGAGATAAACAGCATGGCACAAGAGTTATCAATGCGATATGAAGAATTGAATATGGTATACGATATCGGGAGGAGAATGGACAGATTTGAGTACCCTATGAACAATATAGCACTAATAGTAAGGGATCTCAAAGAGATCATTGGTTCAGATATTGTTTGGGTATCTATACCAACAAAGGGGATAGATGAGTTTGTAGTTAATAACAATAATCCCCTTCCAATGAAGATAGAGGAGTTAAAGGATAAAGTTGGAAGGATAATATCTATTCTTCTCGAAAAAGAGGCTGATAAGATTGTAACAGATGATATCAGAAAGTACTCTCATTTAGAGGGGTATTTTCCTATCCCCATAGATGTTATAGGGATACCTATCATGGTCAAGTATTCGATGGCCGGTTTTCTCTGTACCATGAACATAGACTCGGCCAAAAGGTTCACAACAGGCGATGTACGAATGACCGAGACTATTGCTGAGCAGATATCCAGCATCATAACAACTATAGAACTATATCAAAACCTGAGGGATTTTTTATTAAGCGTTATCAAGGCACTTGTAGCTACATTAGAGGCCAAGGATGAGTATACAAGGGGACATTCTGAAAGGGTAAACAAACTCTCTGTGAGTATTGCCGAGGCAATGAGGCTAGGGACAGAGGAGATAGAGGATATAAAATGGGCATCTATCCTGCACGACATAGGGAAGATCGCAGTACCAGAAGAGATATTAACAAAGCCATCTCATCTATCTGACAAGGAATATATATCTGTAATGATACATCCTAAAAAGGGATATGAGATATTAAAACCGATTAAACAGTTGAAGGGGGCACTAGATGGTATATACCACCATCACGAAAGGTTTGATGGCACTGGTTACCCCTTTGGTCTAAAAGGAAAGGATATACCACTCTCTGCAAGGGTCATTGCTGTAGCAGATGCATATGATGCCATGACCAGCTCACGTGCCTACAGACCTGCGATATCCTCTAAAGAGTGTATCAACGAATTGATCAAGGCAAAGGGGACACAACTCGATCCTGAGATTGTTGATCTCTTTATGAGATTGATATGAATATAAAAAGAACCAAGACAGGTACAGTAACCTTTATAACACCAGAGTTTCCGATCATAGAAGAGGGGCTTGAGCCATTAGACCATATGATAAAGGAGTGTCTGGAGAGGAACGAGATACTGATAGTAATCAACCTCAGTCAGGTCCCTTTTATAGATAGCAAGGGACTTGAGGCACTACTAGATTATCACAATAAGATCAGAAAGAGGGGAGGAAGCATAAAGATTGCAAATCCTAATCCCCTCTGTAATGAGATATTTAATATAACAAATATGACCATATACTTTGAGATCTATTTTGATCTGGAAAGGGCAGGGAAGAGTTTTCTATGACAATAGTCCCATTAGTCAAAAAGAAGATGATGGGGGAGATATTTGTTGAATCAGAGATACTGACCCCTGAACAGCTCCTTACCGCACTGGATGTACAGAAGAAGACAGGCAAACGTCTGGGAGAGGTGTTAGCAGAACTGAATATGGTGACTGAGGATCAGATTGTTGGCACCCTCAGTAAACAACTCGGCTTTCCACATGTATGGCTACGAAAGGGGCTTATAGATCCAAAGATAGTAAATATTATACCAAAAGAAAAGGCAAAATTACACAATATCATACCCATGTTCAAGGTAAAGGGGAATCTCTTCATTGCTACTGTAGACCCTCAGGCAGTGTTTGTCTTCGATGAATTGATGAAGATAACACGATGTACAATCCATCCGATATTATGCAGGGCAACAGATATAAAGGATGCCATAGAAGAATATTATGACGAGAAGATAGAGATCACTAACTTTCTTGCAGAACTCGAGGGACAGGAGATACAGTTAGTAGAATCGATCAGGGAAGAGGACTATCAGAACATAGAAGAGACTGCAGAAGGGAGTCCAGTCATAAATCTTGTCAATCTTATTATCCTTAAGGCAATAAAGGATCGGGCCAGTGATATACATATCGAACCTGAAAGGAGAAAATTCAGGATACGGTACAGGATTGATGGTATCCTTTACGAGGCAATGAGCCCAAAAATAGAACTCTATCCCGCAGTAATCTCCAGATTAAAGATCATGGCAAAACTCGACATCTCTGAGAGAAGACTCCCTCAAGAGGGAAGGATACAGGTATATATTGAAGGTAGGACAGTGGATCTAAGATTCTCCTCTCTCCCTGGTATACATGGAGAGAAGATTGTGCTCAGGGTGTTGGACAAAAAGAATGCAATACTCGATATCAATGAACTCGGTTTTGATAATGAAATACTTGTCAGATTCAAGAAACTACTCAAAAGACCCTTTGGCCTAATCCTTGTAACAGGTCCTACAGGGAGTGGCAAGACCACAACCCTATATTCAGCTATAAGTATGCTGAATAGCATAGAAAAAAATATCGTTACTATAGAAGACCCTGTTGAGTACCAGTTGGAAATCGTAAATCAGAACCAGATAAATGATTCACTCGGCCTCTCATTCGCAAAGATATTGAAGCATAGCTTGAGGCAAGACCCTGACATAATCCTGGTCGGCGAGATAAGGGAGAGAGAGACCGCAGAGGTCGCTATCCAGGCATCCCTCACCGGGCATCTGGTATTCTCCACACTCCATACTAACGACAGCGCTAGTGCCATAACCCGTCTGATAGATATGGGTGTCGAATCCTACTTAATCTCATCCTCACTGATCGGAATAATTGCTCAGAGGTTGATTCGTCTCATCTGTCCTGAGTGTAAAACCAACTACTTCCCCTCGAGTACATTATTGGATAATCTCGGGTGGGGTTGTGAAAAGGATCTACAATTGGTAAAGGGAAAAGGGTGCATATCATGCTATGACTCAGGTTACAAAGGGAGGATAGGTATCTTTGAATATCTTGAGGTTGATCGAGAATTTCAATCCCTTATGCTCAATAATCCATCAGTAAATATGATAAGGGAATTCAGGGAGAAGATAGGATATCCATCACTCAGGATGGAGGGATTGAAAAAGGTCAAACAGGGATTGACAACATTGGAAGAGGTGGAGATAGCGATCCAGACAGAATGAAGTAGTGCTGCGGTGCTGCAGTGTTGCAGTGTTGCGGTTGAGAGGCTGGGTGGCATGGACAAACTTGTTTGTCCGTGCCTTAGTTGAAGACTGAAAGGCTATTTTCAGAGGAATATATGGCTATTCAGACTAGAGGGAGAGGCTCAAAGAAAGGTACATTAGGTTTAGGTTCCTTAATCAGAGATAGCGCCCCCTCCTTAATCGAAAATCGAAAATCGAAAATCGGAGATTCTATTAGCTCGGCTTTGAGAAAGATCAAAGATATGGGTATCCATTTTAAAAAGGAGATATCTGGTAGGGATCTCCTCTTCTTTACCACACAACTCTCACTTATGCTTGAGACAGGCACACCCTTAAACACAAGTATCTATAGCATCTCAACCCAGATAGAGAATCCGAGATTTAGAGGGATAATCAACAGGATTGTTGCAGATATAGAGGAGGGGAGACTGATGTCAGAGGCAATAGAGAGGCATCCTGATATATTCTCTGATATATATATCAGCATGGTAAAGGCAGGTGAAGGTACTGGAAATCTCCATGAGATGCTGAACAGGCTTGTCAGATTTCAGAAGAAGAGAGAGGAGTTTATCGCTACCATTAAGAAATCTATGACATATCCAGTGACCCTAAGTATCCTCGCTACCTTTGTGGTGATATTCATACTGACATTTGTATTTCCCAAGTTTAGAGATCTCTTTGAAAATATAAAGGACCAGCTCCCCATAACGACCAAGATACTTATGATGATCAGTAATCTCTTAGTATCTTACTGGTATATAGTCATTATTATCTTCGGGGTCCTGGCATACAGCGGATACAGCTTTATAAAGAATGATAAGGGAAGATTGATTATAGATAGACTAAAGATAAGTATGCCTTTCCTCTCAGGAATATTTATAAAGATATATGTATCACAACTGATGGGTATACTCGGATTCCTGATAGGGAGCAAGGTCTCCCTATTAGATGCCTTGAGGATCACCCGTAGAGGTGTCAGTAATCATATATTTATCGGTTTTATAGATAAGATAGTGGAGAGTGTTGAAAAGGGAGAGGGGCTGTCACCCCCCTTTATGGATACACCATTTATACCTGAGACTGTAAGGCAGATGATCAAGACAGGGGAGGGATCTAGGAATCTTGATACAGTAATGCTCAGACTTGCAGAGTATTACGATGAGGAGATCAGTAATCAGATGAAGATATTATCTACACTCATTGAGCCGATCCTTCTTATTATGATGGGGATAGTGGTAGGTCTGATTGCAACCTCCCTGATACTCCCGATATTCAAGCTCTCCAGGGCAGTTCGATAGAAGGAGGTGAGAAAGATTACGATTTTCGGCTGGGTGGCATGGACAAACTTGTTTGTCCGTGCATTTATGGGAGTGTGAAAGGATATTTTCATAGGAAATAAGAGAATTCTCTGTGATAAAGGAAGGAGGAAAAAATAATGAAAAGGATAAATGATATGAAAGATATATTAAAAGGGGAAAGGGGATTCACCCTAGTCGAACTGCTGATCGTGGTGATCATCCTCGGGATACTTGCAGCGGTTGTCATCCCGCAGTTCAGTGCATCTACCCAGGATGCGAATGAGGCGGCTCTAGATAGTGATCTTAGTACAATGAGGAATGCAATCGAACTCTATGCAGCTCAACATAATTCACAATATCCTGGTGTAATAGTAGGTAGCTATACATCAGCAAATGATGCATTTAGAGACCAGCTTACACAGTACACAGATAGAAATCATGGCGTATCTACTACGAAAGGCGCTGCCTTTCCATATGGGCCATACATAAAAAATAAGATCCCAAACAATCCTATACCCAATGCTCTTACTCCTGCTGGAAGTGAAGCTGTGGTTCAGGTTGATACCACTACTATTATAATTAGTACACCAGCAAACAACCTTACTGGATGGATGTTCATACGGGCTACAGGACAGTTTTATGCCAACAATACAGCTACTGATTCAAATGGCAATTCTTATACGAATAGATAGGTAACCAGATGAAGAACATTAACAGGAATCAGGGCTTTACCTTCTTAGAGTTAATGATAACTATCCTTATCATGGTGATTATCTCTGCTGTTGCTATTCCATCCCTGAATGGCTTTTTTGCCGATATGAAACTCAATATAGCAGGAGAGGGGATTGCAACAGCTATATGGTATGCCCAGAATCTTGCAGTAAAGGAAGAAAAGATGCATCAGGTGATATTCAGCACTGTTGCAAACGGAAATGACCTCATGGTTCAGAGGGAAGAGGGGGGAATCTGGAGTACAGTACTCAATCCCTTTAATAAAAAGGATTATATAGTTGACTTTGATACTGATAGGGATGTCAAGGGGGTCAATATAACCGATGCAGATTTTGGAGGGACCACCTCTGTAATATTCGGCTCTGATATTGAAGACCCTGGTAGACCTAGTGATTGTGGGGATGTCATCATCGAATATGGAGGCAACAAAAGGGTTATCACAGTGGGTCATATAACAGGGAAGGTGATGGCAGGCGATCTAATTGAAACAGGATCTGTAATAAGCGATACGGGTAACAGCACTACCCAGTTTAAGACTAATCTGACCAAAACCACTAATGGTTACTTTAATGGATACACTATCATAATAACATCAAATAATGACTGCTATATCAGAGAGATTGCTGATTATGATGGTACAAATAGGATCATCACTGTTGATTATGATTATCCCCTTAGCACCCCTCGGGGTGGGGATGGTTTTGAGATAGTTGGTTTTTAATCCTCGATTTTAAAAGGAAGGGTGAAAGATGAAGAATAGATTATATTGGCAATCAAAGATCAAGGATCGAAAATCGAAAATTAAAGATCCCAACAAGGGGTTTTCATTGGTTGAACTCCTGGTGGCAATAACAGTTACATCAATCGTGATTGTAACAGTTGCTATCTCCCTTACTACACCCCTTAAGTCTCATGAGGAGGTTGAGGAGAAGAGAGAGATAGGGAACCTCGTAACTAAGACCATGGATGACCGCATAGCACAGGGATATGATGCCCTTTCTGTGGGTACAACCTCTGATCAGGTATCCATTGATGGGGAGTGGGTTAATAGAGATGTCATTATATCGATATATGAACAGGATACAACATCTGGAGCAGAAATAAAAGAAATCATAGTGAAGATAGGGGATGTACAGTTAGAGACACTAAAATCGAATTATGAACACAACCCAAAGGCACCACCCCCTGGAGTAATAAAATGAATAAATCAATCAAGGATCGAAGATCGAAGATTGTAAATTGTAACAATGGTCTAACCATAGTCGAGATGCTCGTCTCTATTGCCATCCTTGCAATCATGGCTGGTCTCTTCACAC
>JACRGM010000124.1 GCA_016212345.1 Nitrospinota bacterium | reverse complement strand
CTTACTATGAAGAGAGGGGGTATTAACAAAATGGATAGAGAAGAGAGGATTAGATTAAAAGATAGATTACTATCAGAGATGGAGGGATATTTCCAAGATGATATAAAAAGGATAGGGCATGCAAGAAAGGTTACAGAATTTGCAGAAGAGATAAATAGAGAGATAAATGCTGACTATGAGGTGATTATAGGTGCAGCAGTGTTACATGATATTGGAATCCATATGGCAGAGAAGAAATATAATTCAAATAGTGGTCGTTATCAGGAGATAGAAGGGCCACCAATAGCAAGGAGGATATTAAAGAAGCTTGGTCTATATGAGGATATTATTGAAGAGATTTGTGATATTATTGGTCATCATCATTCTCCCCGACCACAGGAGACAACAAATTTTAAGGTCCTGAATGATGCAGATTGGTTAGTTAATATAGAAGAGGAGGTGATAACTGAGGATAAAGAGAGATTAAAAAAGATTATAGAAAAGGTATTTTTTACTGAAACCGGAAAGAGAAAGGCATATGAGTTGTATATTGAATAGGTATTAGAAAGGAGGTCTATATGTTTTGTTATCAATGTGTTCAGACAGTTGAAGGAAGAGGATGTACAAAGGTCGGGGTTTGTGGCAAGAATGAGGATATTGCTAGCCTGCAGGATACACTCCTTTTTGGGATAAAAGGGATTGCAGCCTATGGTTTCCATGCAAAGGAATTGGGAGCCACAGATCCTGAGGTTGATGCCTTTATGTATGAGGCATTATTTTCTACCCTAACAAATGTAGATTTTGACCCGCATCGCTTTATTAAGCTCATTCTTAAGGCCGGTGAGATGAATATTAAGGTGTTGGAGCTCCTGGATAAGGCACATACAGGCCGTTTTGGAGATCCAGAGCCTACCGAGGTTTCAACAGGTACGGTTGATGGGCATGGTATTATAGTGACAGGACATGATCTTCTTGATCTCTATGAGTTACTCAAACAGACCCAAGGTAAAGGGGTAAATATCTATACCCATAGCGAGATGTTGCCTGCCCATGGTTATCCTGAATTAAAGAGATTCAAACACCTTGTAGGGAATTGGGGAGGTGTGTGGCACAAGCAGAAGAGGGAGTTTGATGATTTTTCTGGGGCAATACTTGCCACAACCAATTGTGTCCTTATTCCCAAGGATTCCTATAAAGATAGGCTCTTTACCTGTGGGATAGCAGGGATACAAGGTTCAATACATATTGAGGGGAGGGATTTCAGTCCTCTCATTGATAAGGCCCTCTCATTACCACCTCTGCCTCAAAAAGAAGGGATAAGGCTTGTTACAGGATTTCATCATAAGAATGTCCTTGCATTGGCTGGGAAGATTATAGCCCTTGTTAAGGGTGGTAAGATAAGACACTTCTTTCTTATTGGTGGATGTGATGCCCCTGGTGATAAAGGCGATTACTATCGTGAATTTGCAAAGGCAGTCCCAAATGATTGTGTCATCCTTACACTTGCCTGCGGAAAGTATCGTATCAATGATATCGGCTTTGGTAGTATTGATGGTATCCCCCGTCTCATTGATCTGGGGCAATGTAATAATGCATATTCTGCTGTCCAGATCGCCTCTGCACTCGCTGGTGCATTTAAGACAGATCTGAACGGATTACCATTGTCTCTGATTGTCTCGTGGCTTGAACAAAAGGCAGTAGCAATCTTGTTATCCCTCTTGCACCTTGGTATAAGAGGGATTCGTATCGGTCCGAGGCCCCCTGCCTTTATCTCTGATGGGGTATTTAAGATATTACAAGATACCTTTGATCTGAAACTCATTGGAGATCCTAAAGAAGATCTGAAGGCGATTTTAGGGTAAATTTCCTCTGAAAATAGTGTTCACCATCCTACAAAGGCACGGACAAACTTGTTTGTCCGTGCCACCTATAGATTATTCTGAAAAGATTTCTTGATAAATTAAAAATTTTAGATAAAATGTGTTTATGAAAACAATTGTGCAAAAAGACCGAATATTGAGCATGTTTCTTAGAAATATTAAAAGACTAAAAGACATTGAAGCAATTTATCTTTTTGGCTCAAGGGCAAGAAAGACATTTCGCCCTGATTCT
>JACRGM010000122.1 GCA_016212345.1 Nitrospinota bacterium | reverse complement strand
TTTCAGATAATAAATTACACAAGGCTAGAAGGAGAAATCCGAGTAAGGCGTACTGAGTAGTACGTTGTCGAGGATTTCGACTGATAACGCCGTGTAATTTGTTATATGGAAATCTATAGCAATTATTTTGACATATCTGATATATTATGATAAAAAAGAAGATATGTAAAATAAATAATGAGGAGATAATGTGATGGAACTAAAGATACAGAGGAGGGAATTGTTAAAGGGGTTGCAGAGGGTCCAGGGTATTAGTGAGGCAAAGGGGACAATGCCTATATTATCATATTTACTTATGGAGACAGAAGAAGGGGGGATAACCATATCTGCAACCGATCTTGAGATAGGGATAAAGGCCTCTTACAAGGCTGAGGTAATGAAGGAGGGGAGGATAACGCTAAATGCCAGAAAGATATTTGATATTGTAAGGGAACTCCCAGAGGAGGAGATACTGTTGTCAAGTAGTCAAGTAGCCAAGAAACCGAGTAGCCAAGACTTGGAAACTCAGGATATTGTAAGGGCGGGTTTTGAACCCGCCCTTACTCAAAGTAATTGGATAACCATACTCTGTGGAAATTCTAATTTCAAGATACCCTCTCTGCCACCAGAGGATTTTCCATCCATACCGGTCTACGAAGAAGAGGGGATAATAGAGGGAGCACAATCTCTGCGCTCCATAGAGTTCGAGGGCATTATGTTGAAGGAGATGATCAGGAAGACCTTTTTTTCTATATCGACAGATGAGACACGTCCTACATTAAACGGTCTTCTTTTACAGGTAAAAGGTGAGGATGTGTATATGATCTCTACAGATGGTTACAGGTTGACATATATAAAGAGGAGATTGAGAAGACCTATCCCTGCAGTAGGGGCAGGTCTAAAACCCGTCCCTATTGCCTCCGTCCCTACTGCCCCTACAATGGTTCAAGAATTTAAGGTAATAATACCTAAGAAGACACTGGTAGAGTTGTTAAAATTATTAGAGGGTAGTAGTCTCCCAGTCCTCTTCAGTATCCAAAAGAACCATGCAGCCTTTAGGATAAATGGTCTATTTATGATTTCAAGACTGATAGAGGGGGAGTTCCCCAATTATGAGAACCTGATCCCTAAAGAGAACAATAAAAGGGTGATCATAAATAGAGATAATTTGATCTATGCCCTGCGGAGGGTCTCTCTCTTGGCAGATGAAAAATCTAGAATGGTCAAATTCAATATAAAGAAGAACCAGTTGAGCCTTATTTCTGATAGTACAGAAATGGGTGAGGCAAAGGAAGAGATAGGAATAGAGTATCAGGAAGATGAGATGACTATAGGTCTCAATGCCAGATATCTCCTTGATATAGCTTCTGCTATAGATACAGATGATATATACTTTCTTCTGAAAGATCCAAAGAGTCCATGTCTTATCACCCCTGCTCAAGACGAGGATTATAAATGTGTTGTCATGCCTATGAGGATAGAGGATAGAGGATAGTATTGTCAGGTGATCGAATCAAAACAGATATATTATCACGATTATCACGAGCTTAAGTCGTTAGCAGAAGAATGGGGGGTAACCCTTTTTGGGGTAGGGGATGTAAGAGATATCCTTAACACCTTTGAACTCCTCCCAAAAGATATCTCAGATGGCCTCGTCTATGGGATATCAATGGGAATCCGTCTCTCTGGAAGGATAATGGAGTCTATAAAAGATGGTCCTACTAAGCTCTACTATTATCACTATAGGCGCGTGAATATAGCCCTAGATCAAGTGGCGATAATGATAACAAACCATATTCAGAGGAGTAATTTTAATGCCCTTCCTATCCCTTCTTCTCAGACCATTGACTGGGAAAATCAGAGGGCCCACCTCTCACACAAGGCTATCGGGGTTATGGCAGGCATTGGATGGATAGGGAGGAATAATCTCCTAGTCAACCGTGACCATGGTTCATTAGTACGTTATGTAACTGTCCTTACAGATATGCCCTTGAAGGTAGATAGCCCTTCTAAAGAGGATTGTGGTGAATGCACAGAATGTATGAAGATATGTCCTGTTGGTGCTATCAAGGAATCTTTTAATGATTATAATCGTGATCTCTGCCTTGAAAGGTTGAAGTGGTTTTCAAAGAAGTACCATATAGGGCATTATATATGTGGTATATGTGTTAAGGTGTGCAAGGGGAAAAAACCTTTGTAAATCAATATGTAACCCATTACCAAGAAAAAAATTTCTTGACATAATAATTCTATCTCGTCTTCTAACTCTTTTAAAATCAAGAACATACAAAAAATTTCTTGACACAATAATTCATATCTTTTATTATACTTTTACTCTTTTTAGGAGGATATTATGGAGGCTATAGAGATCATTAGGGAAGATAATGTACTTGCCTTAAACCCTGAAACCCTTGAACCCTTTGATGGAGCACGGAAATCGTGCTCCTTGAACCTTTCCCCCAATGCTATTAGGGTTCTAGACAAGAGATATCTGAAAAAGGACAAAGATGGAAGGGTCATAGAGAGACCAGAGGATATGTTTAGAAGGGTAGCAAAGAATATAGCGTCTGCAGATCTCATCTATGATCATCAGGCAGATATTGAAGAGATAGAGGAGAAATTCTACAGGGTAATGGCAAACATGGACTTTTTACCAAACTCTCCTACCTTGATGAATGCGGGCAGGGAGCTTCAACAATTATCTGCATGTTTTGTCCTTCCTATAGAGGATTCAATGGAGAGTATCTTTGAGACCATCAAAAATACCGCCATGATTCATAAAAGTGGTGGGGGAACAGGTTTTAGTTTCAGTAGATTAAGACCTGCCAATAGCCCTGTAGCAACTACCAATGGGGTATCTAGTGGTCCTATCTCCTTTATGAAGGTCTTTGATTCAGCTACAGAGGCGATAAAACAGGGTGGGACAAGGCGAGGGGCAAATATGGCCATCTTGCGTGTAGATCATCCAGATATACTCGATTTTATCTCATGTAAGGAGGATAATCATAGATTTAATAACTTCAATATATCTGTAGCTGTTACAGTGGAGTTTATGGAGTGTGTAGAAAAGAATGAGATGTACAATCTTATAAATCCACATACAAGGAAGATAGAGAAAAGGGTTCCTGCAAGAGAGATATTTGATTCAATAGTAAGGGCTACATGGAAGAATGGGGAACCTGGTATCATATTTCTGGATAGGATTAATATGGGGAATCCTACACCGAAGATAGGAGAGATAGAGAGTACTAATCCGTGTGGTGAGCAACCCCTCCTCCCATACGAATCCTGTAATCTGGGATCAATCAACCTCTCAAAGATGGTGAAGGAGTTAAAGAGTAATGAGTTAACTCGTCACTTGCAACTCGCAACTCGCAACTCCCCAACTCATGTTATAGATGGAGCACAGAAATTGTGCTCCATAGACTACGAGAAACTCTCAAGGGTTGTATATACTGCTGTTCATTTCCTTGATAATGTTATTGATAAAAATAAGTATCCTCTCAAGGAGATAGAGGAGATGACCAAGGGGAACAGAAAAATCGGCTTAGGGGTAATGGGTTTTGCAGATATGCTTATACTCCTTGGGATCCCCTATAACTCTGATGAGGCGATTGGTGTTGCTAAAGAGGTTATGTCCTTTATCTCAGATGAATCTAAGAAGGCATCCGCTCTTCTCGCCGAACAGAGAGGTACTTTTCCTAATTTCCACGGTAGTATCTATGATAGTGTGAATGTGGATGTGGATGTGAAAGATAACTATCCTCATACACATGGAGCACAAAATCTGTGCTCCACACATGCACATCCACATTCACATAAACTTCGTAATGCCACCACTACGACCATCGCACCTACTGGTACCCTCAGTATTATAGCCAACTGCTCCAGTGGAATAGAACCTATATTTGCTGTTTCATATGTCCGGCATGTTATGGATAACGATGAGCTAATAGAGGTACATCCTGAATTTGAGAGGATAGCTAAGGAGAGGGGCTTCTATTCTAAAGAACTGATGAAGAAGATTGCAAGGAAGGGGGATCTCTATGGTATCTCCGGGATCCCAGAGGATGTATGTAGACTCTTTGTTACTGCACACAACATCACACCTACATGGCATGTAAAGATGCAATCTATATTCCAAAGATATACTGACAATGCAGTCTCTAAGACAGTGAACTTTCTCCATGATACCTCTGTTGAGGGAGTAAGAGAGGTCTATATGCAGGCATACCGTATGGGGTGTAAGGGAATCACCATATACCGTGATGGGAGTCGAGATAAACAGGTACTCAATGTAGAGACGAGGGACGAGGGACGAGAGAGGAAGGACGAGGGACGAGGGACGAACTTGGCTACTCGGCAACTTGGCTCCCTGACAGCTCAAAGAATAACACCAAGGCCCCGGCCAAAGGTGACAAAGGGGACTACTCAGAGAATAGAGACAGGTTGCGGTAATCTCTATGTGACAATTAATGAGTGTGATAAGGGGTTACCATTCGAGATATTTACCAGAATGGGAAAGGCAGGAGGGTGTGCAGCATCTCAATCTGAGGCCATAGGAAGACTGGTCTCCCTGGCACTGAGATCTAATATAGAACCAGAGGCTATTGCAAGGCAGCTCACTGGTATAAGTTGTCACCTCCCTTCATGGGAAAATGGGGATAAGATATTATCATGCTCTGATGCTATTGGGAAGGCCATTGATAGATACCTAATAGATAGAGGATTTAAATCTAACCCCGCACTATACGATAGTGCGGAGTCTGCTTCTGAAGGCCGAACACAGATCTCGTACAATATCTATACGGAACAGGCCATGCACGAGGTCTGTACAGGACAAGATCTCACCCCTAATAGGGGGAACATAGGCCATGCACAAGATCTGCATGGGACAAGATCTCGTCCTTATGCCACCTGCCCTGATTGTGGAAATATCCTTGAATCTGCTGACAATTGTCTCTTCTGCCGATCCTGTGGATATTCAAAGTGCAGTTAGGAGGAGAGGCATCCCTACCTGTTCTTGAGGTATGCTATAGATTTCCATAAATTTCCATATTGACAATGAAGGGATTATAGCCTATTATAGAAATTGACATTGATTAGAGAATATAAGTAGGAGGAGAAAAAGATGACATCACCCAACGAAGAAGAGAAAAGACCTGAGAATGAGAAGAAAGAGAAGAGACCTAAGATACCGAGACAGCCGATGCATGGGCAGGATCCCGCAGTAAGGATAAGAAATTTCGATGAAGTACCATATGGGTATACCGATGAATTAGCCAAACTGGAGAGTAGTAGATGTATCCAATGTAAAAAGCCTTTCTGCATCGAAGGATGCCCTGTAAGGATAGATATTCCTCTATTTATAAAGAAGATCAAGGAAGGGGATATCCTTGAGGCAGCACGGGTCATAAAGAGAGATAACTGTTTGCCTGCGATCTGTGGAAGGGTCTGTCCTCAGGAGGATCAATGTGAAAAGGTCTGCATAGTTGGGAAGAAAGAGGAATCTGTGGCAATAGGGAGGTTGGAGCGTTATGTGGCTGATTATGAAGCCAAACATGGGAGATTCGAGATGCCTGAGATGGCCCCCAAGACAGGTAGAAAGGTGGCTATTGTCGGTTCAGGGCCAGGCGGATTGGCATGTGCCGGGGAGCTGATAAAGATGGGTCATGATGTAACGGTCTTTGAGGCCCTTCATAAGCCAGGTGGTGTATTGGTATATGGGATACCTGAATTTAGGCTCCCAAAGGCAATAGTCCAGAGAGAGGTGGACTATCTTGCTAATCTTGGTGTCAAGTTCATGATGAACTTTGTTGTGGGAAAGATCAGAACAGTTGATGAATTGATGGAGAAGGACGGATACGAGGCGATATTTCTGGCAAATGGGGCTGGTCTGCCGATATTTATGAATATCCCAGGAGAGAATCTTAATGGTGTTTACTCTGCCAATGAGTACCTCACTCGCTCAAACCTAATGAAGGCATACAAGTTTCCAGATTATGATACCCCAATCAAGAGGTGGAAGAATGTAGCTGTGATAGGGGGTGGGAATGTAGCAATGGATGGTGTTAGAACTGCCCGACGTTTAGGTGCTGATAATGCATACATCATCTACAGACGTTCCCATAATGAGATGCCAGCCCGTAAGGAAGAGATAGAGCATGCCGAGGAGGAAGGGATACAGTTCCGGATGCTCACCAACCCAATACGGATTCTCGGTAATAAGGATGGATGGGTAAGGGGAATAGAATGTATAAAGATGGAACTTGGAGAACCCGATGAATCAGGACGAAGACGACCTGTCCCGATTAAGGGGTCAGAATTTGAGATAGAGATTGATGCTGTAGTGATGGCTATAGGAAGCGGATCCAATCCGTTAGTAGCCTCAACTACCCCTGATCTAAAGGTAAATAAGTGGGGAAATATCATTGTTGACAGAGAGAAGACTGGGAGAACGAGCAAAAAAGGGGTGTTCGCTGGGGGTGATATAGTTACAGGTGCAGCTACAGTGATCCTTGCAATGGGGGCAGGGAGGAATGTTGCTGGCGCCATAAATGAATATCTTGTCTATAAGGCTATAGGTTGGTAATAGGAGAATTTACATGTATGAGATAGTGGAAAAAAAGGTATGGTTTAATGAGATAAAGGAATTCAAGATAAAGGCCCCTCTAATAGCAGAAAAACAGAAGGCAGGGCAGTTTGTTATTATCAGAATCAATGAGAATGGAGAGCGTATACCTTTGACCATTGCCCATAAAGACCTCGATAATGGGACCATAAATCTACTCTTTCAGGAAGTAGGGAAGACCACAATGGATCTTGGAAGGCTCAATAAAGGGGATTTTATTATGGATATCTCTGGGCCTTTGGGTACCCCTACCCATATCGAGAGATACGGTATAGTAGTCTGTATAGGAGGAGGGATCGGAGTAGCCCCTCTCCATCCTATTGTACGGGCCATGAAATCGGCTGGAAATAATGTTATATCAATAATCGGGGCTAGAACAAAGGGTATATTGATATATGAAGACCTTATGAGGGCTACAAGTAATGAGTTATTGATAACTACTGATGATGGTAGTTATGGGCGTCATGGATTTGTAACTGATGAGCTTAAGAATCTGATAGATGTGAGGAAGATACCGATTAATCTGGTGGTGGCTATAGGCCCTCCAATTATGATGAAGATGGTCTGCCGAGTAACAGAACCATATAAGATTAAGACTATTGTTAGTCTTAATACCATCATGGTTGATGGTACAGGTATGTGTGGTGCATGTAGGGTCTCTGTTGGCGGGAGGACAAGATTCGTATGTGTTGATGGACCAGAGTTTGATGGCCATCAGGTAGACTTTGATGAGATGATACAGAGACAGAGACAGTATTTAACAGAGGAAAAGATAGCTGTAGAGAGGTGTAAACACAAGTAAGAATAAAGGACTCGTCCCTACAGGGATCATAATGGCCGGGCCAACCATCATCGATTCATAGACTATCCAACCGCAACACTGATTTTCATCCCCTTTGTGCCGACTTGTCTACTCAGGTGGAACTATCTTCTCAAGTTCGGCGATCAGTTGTGGGAGATCCTCGATGACCGTTTGATAAAGAATGTCAAAGTCAATGTCGTCGTAGCCGTGAATCATGCGATTACGCATTCCAATGATTTGTGGCCAAGGAATATTGGGGTACATGGCTTGCCCTTCTATCGAAACATGGTTAGCCGCTTCCCCAACTACCTCGATCAGTCTCACCAGTGAAAGATTGAGCATTCGTTCGTCTTGAATGTCACGCCTCGACTTTTCAGCAGATAGTTCCACCGCCTCCCTTGCAGAGTCGAGCATATGCCGTAGTCGGATCAAGTCATCCTTGGGCATATTGCACCTCCGCTTCTGCTAGCACTTCATCACGGAAATAACGGCTCAGACACTGTGGCGTATTTATATCCACCTTTCGTCCCCCAAGTATTTCAGAAAACTCGAGTTCCATGCCAGCGAGACGGATATATCCAGGTACATGTCCTGGCTCAAATTCTACCAGCACATCCACATCGCTGTCCGGACGGAAGTCGCTACGCAGAACAGAGCCGAACACAGAGAACTTTCGGATGCGATTTCGCTTGCAAAATTCAGCTATCTTTTCATGGGGAATGTTAAAATGTATTTTTTTGTTCATCATCCCACCTCCATTATCTTCACGTGGATGCTTCCCTCTTCATCCTTAATCTAAATATAATCAAAACAAAAAAATAGTAAATTCCTTTTTTGACCCATAAAAACATTAAACCAAAGATCAGGAAAAAATGCAATGTGATTTATTTGAATACCTATCAATACCCCCATCTGATGGGGGTACTATAGGTAGAGTTGCTGGATGACCCTCAACAGGTTCCAAGTCAACTGCCGTATAAAATAATCTCCGAAACTGATATCACAAATGTCTGTGAGAGTTTA
>JACRGM010000120.1 GCA_016212345.1 Nitrospinota bacterium | reverse complement strand
TAAGGGCGAAAGAATCCTAGCCAGAGGCGTAAGCCTCTGATATTTTCAGAGGAATATAAGTACAGTATGGCTCTTCATTCAGGTAATTACCTGTCTCTAAATATGCCCGGGCAGAGCACCCACTACATATCCACTTATATTCACATTTACTGCACTTCCCTTTCAGCTTGTTCCTGTCCCTTAAGTCATTAAATAAGGTAGAATCTCTGTAGATATTGACAATACTCTCTTTTCGCACATCCCCTGCTTTTAAGGGAAAGAATCCGCATGGATATACCTCCCCTATATGAGATACAAATACAAAACCGCTCCCACAGGTTACCTCAACATTAAGAACAGTATCTCCCTTCATAGATGATTCATTTCCCTCCCTCTTTCTTTTTTTTCTCCCCTCTATTGTAACACGCCGAAAATGAGGTGCAGCCGTAGTATTTATCTGAAATGGTGGATTTGTACAGGAGAGGTCATAGAGCCACATCAGTACCTCTTCATACCTCTCTGGTGTGATCTGATCCTCCTTCCGTGCCCGGCCTGTAGGGACAAGAAAGAAGAGACTCCATCGCATTGCCCCAAACTCTGCCACCCTCCTTGATATTGCCTCAAGATCATCAACGGTCTTGCGGGTAACAGTTGTATTGATCTGGATAGGGAAATGGATATCCTGACATTCCTTGAGGGCATTTATAGTCCACTGATATGACCCCTCTACCTGTCTGAAGCTGTCATGCCTTTCAGGATTAGAGCCATCAAGGCTGATAGACATCAACCCCACACCACCATCTTTGAGTCTCCTGATCGCCTCACTATTAAGGAGGGGTGTGCCACTCGGACTCAACCCAACATGAAATCCCTTCCCTTTTGCATATCTGATCAGCTCGTAGAGGTCATCCCTCTTCAGGGGGTCGCCACCAGTAAAGACAAGTATGGGGAGTGGGTCACCAAAACGAGATATACTATCAATCAGTTCAATCCCTTCCTGTGTGGTTAGCTCTCTCGGGTCCCTATCTGGTTGGGCTTCTGCCCGACAGTGCACACATACCAGGTCACATGCCCTAGTGACCTCCCAAAAGCTAAGGAGAGGTGATCTTGAAAAATCCCTCTTTATCCCCTTATCAAAACCTTTATTGTTCATATATCTCGGAAAATCTATATCCCAATCTCTTCATCGGTTAGATAACAAGCAGGATCAGACTCCCATACATCGCCTGTCACTGCCTCTGCCCTCACCCTGAAATTTCCATTACAGATGTCGAGATATTTACATCGAGAACACCGTCCTTTTAAGAGCCCCTTTCTATTCTTTAACCCTGCCATAATGGGGTCAGATGTATCCATCCATATCTCGCTAAATCTCCTCTCCCTTACATTCCCAAAGGAGTAGTGTCTCCAGAACTGATCTGCATGTACATACCCCAGATTATCAACATTTCCTATACCTATACCTGAACTAGCCCCGCCATTCCATCTTAAGAACCTTAATACATCTTCAGCACGTTCGGGCTGTTCCTTCTTTATCTTCAGATAAAGATATACTCCATTGGCATGATTATCTACTGTCAATATCTCCTTTGTTATCCCCTTAGAATAAAAATACCCTGTCTTATCAAATATTATATCTAGGGCATGCCGTGTCTCTTCGTGAGAGATATCTGCCTTGATCAATTTACTCCCCCGGCCTGAGTATACGAGATGGTAGACACAACAGCGGGGGATATCTTCCTTTTCAAGGAGATCTAGGACAGCAGGAAGGTCTTTATAATTGTAACTGTTTAAGGTAAACCTTAGACCGACCTTAACCCCAGCATCAGAACAATTCCTTATACCTCTTAATGCCTCCTCAAATGCCCCCTTCTTCCCTCTGAACCTATCATTTGTCCCCTCCAGTCCGTCTAGGCTTATCCCTACATAAGAAATACCTATCTCCCTTATCTTCATGGCCACAGGAGGTGTGATAAGGGTCCCATTCGTTGAGATCACCCCCCTTATCCCCTTTTCAATGGCAAAGCTTGCCAATTCAAAGAGATCCTTCCTCATAAAGGGCTCCCCCCCTGAGAAAAGGATGGTTGGGACCTTAAAATATGATATATCCTCTATTAATCCCTTCCCCTCCTCAGTGGTCAGCTCCCCTATATAGTCCTCATCCTTTGATTCAGAATAGCAATGGATACATCTTAGATTACAACGTCTAGTCATATTCCAGACAACAATTGGTCTTTTCTCCTTAGGGGACAAGGGTTCAGTGGGCAACCTCGATGAATCCCCACCATACCTCAGGTCATCAGAAGGGGTTGTTATCCCGCACAAGAGTTTTGTTATCCCTAACATAGTCAGATCCTTAGTGAGAGGTATAATTAGCTATAATGATCTCCCTTACCTTCTCTATCAGATTATCCCTCTCTGTTTTGCTAATATTAGAGGTTTCAATAGGTCTATCAATCTTTATCCTAATCAATCTGGACCGAAGACGCATTTCTCCTCTCTTCATCACCTCATAACTACCACTTATTGTCACAGGTACAATAGGTGTCCCTGTTCTAGTAGCTATTAAAAGACTCCCCTTCTTAAATCTCCCAATATTTCCATCCAGTGTACGGCTCCCCTCAGGGAATATGACCACAGAATACCCCTCTTTTACCTTCTCTATCATATTCATGAAACTATGGTATGACTTTTTACGATTTGACCTATCAACACTGATATAACCGGCCTTTCTCATCCCCAATCCTAGAATTGGTATCCTAAAAAGACCCTCTTTTGCCATCCATATAAACCGGATAGGGAGATAACCGAGAAGAGAAAATATATCAAAAAATCCCTGATGATTTGATACGAATACCTGAACCCTCTCTCTATGAATATTCTCTAATCCATCAATCTGTACTTCTACCCCATTTAATTTACAGATAGTTCTTCCCCACAGACGTGCACAGAGGTATGCGAAATTCCTCTTTTTGTCAAAGATTGAAAATAATATTACTATACTCCCTATAAGGGTTGTAACTATAATAATTGTCATCCAGAAGAGTATATATCGTAACATAATAGAATAGAATAGAGAAGATAGAAGATCAAATCAAATTTGGCTTCGATGGGCTTCGTAATAGATGAAGGAGTATCCGTATAACCCTTATATTTCAATAAGTTGTCTAATTTCCGCAACATTAGTTATTAGTTATATAGATTTTCAGATAATAAATTACACAAGGCTAGAAGGAGAAATCCGAGTAAGGCGTACTGAGTAGTACGTTGTCGAGGATTTCGACTGATAACGCAGTGTAATTTTGTTATATGGAAATCTATAGGTTAATTTACGCATATGGTACATAACCGGATTGTTCTATATATGTGCTCCACCTCTCTGTAAACTGCTTGATGCTCTTTACAATACCTCCCTCTTTGATCTCAAATTCAATACCTATGCCCCAACATGGTTTCCTTCTACGATTCATTACTATTGCAGTAGTTGTAATGGTCTTTAATTGATCGGGTATTTCAAATACAATATTCAACCTCTCCCCCTTATGGAAATACTCAGAGGTCTCTATAAATGCCCCCCCTGCAGAGATATCCTTTGTAAGCCCAATCTTCTTTCCTTCTAATCTATAGATGTTGATCCCAAAGATAAGTCGTTTATATTTTCTCCTCTCCATGGTTCAACCCTTCTAATACTACCGGTTTTTACTGCGGTTTCTTTTGAGAAGAAACCGCAGTAGTGGTAGAACTTAATCCATTATCTGTTGAAGATTTGTTGTCATCAGACCCCTTACTACCCCTTTTTTCTTCCTCCATCCCCTTTTTTCTGGAATCTGATGGGTAATCTGTGACATACCAACCACCTCCCTTAAGGACAAATGCAGAATTAGAGATAACTCTCCTCACCTTGCCTTTACACCTTTTGCACTCCCTTAATGGTGTATCACTAATCTTCTGCATCACCTCGAATTCTGATCCACAATCGTCACAGATATATTCATAGATCGGCATTTTTTCTCATCACCTACCTTTCTTAATCCTATAGATTTCCATATAACAAATTACACGGCGTTATCAGTCGAAATCCTCGACGGCGTACCGCTCAGTACGCCTTACTCGGATTTCTCCCTCTAGCCTTGTGTAATTTATTATCTGAAAATCTCTATATATATGTCAGCCATTCTCTGAATTTCTTGTTTCTCCCCTCATCATGAATAACCGCAAAGAATGCCTCCTGAAACCTCTTTGTAATAGGTCCTGGTTTCCCTTCCCCTATAGGACGACTATCCACTTCCCTTATTGGTGTCACCTCAGCAGCAGTACCTGTAAAAAAGGCCTCATCAGCAATATATAACTCTCCTCTGGAGAATGCCTCCTCTCTTACTTTTATACCCATATCTTCAGCCAGTATAATTATAGTCCTTCTTGTAATCCCTTCTAGAATCGATGTAAGTGGGGGGGTCTTTAATATACCATCTCGAACTATAAAGATATTCTCACCCGAACCCTGTGTAACATTTCCATCAGAATCTAATATAACTGCCTCATCGTATCCATGTTCTATTGCTTCAGTCTTTGCAAGTATAGAGTTGACATAGTTACCACAGACCTTTGCCTTTGTTAGGCTGATGTTTGGATGTAGACCCGTAAAAGAAGAGATCTTTACGCGAATCCCCTTTGATAGACCCTCTTCTCCCAGATATGCCCCCCATGGCCAGACAGCAATAGCTGTCTTTATAGGGATATTCTTACAGTTTATTCCCATAGCTCCATATCCTATATATACAATAGGACGGATATAGCACTCATTAAGTTTGTTGACCTTAATTGTCTTCTTAATTGCATCTATGATCTCTTCCTTTGTATAAGGTATCTTTATACTCATAACAAGGGCAGAGTTGAAGAGACGGTCAATATGTTCCTTTAGACAGAAGATTGTAGATCCTCGATTCGTCTTATAACACCTGATACCCTCGAATACCCCAAGTCCATAATGAAGGGTATGGGTCAGTATATGAACCTTTGCATTATCCCAATCTACTAATTCTCCGTCCATCCATATTTTATCTACTTTTTTTATCATAGAAATTAGGTTATCATATTATAATATAGTAAGTCAATATATTTTGCAAATCTCCTCTCACCTTTGGGGAGAAGGCAAAGGTGGGGGATATTTTCAGGGGGATGAAATTACTAATTGCCACTAATAATCTAGGTAAGATACGGGAATATCGTGAGATATTTCATGACCTCCATGTGAAGATAGTATCTCTGGAGGAAGAAGGTATCACGATGGAACCAAAAG
>JACRGM010000004.1 GCA_016212345.1 Nitrospinota bacterium | reverse complement strand
CAGATAATTGAGATCTGAATCAAATGAGACTAATCTATTGTTCCCTGTATCTGCAATATACAATCTTCTCTTTTCTTCATTAAAGAAGAGACTGGTCGGCTGATTGAAACTCCCTATCAACTCATTTCCGGTCAATACACCAATATTTAGGATCTTATCCTCCTCTGCTGTTATTATAGTAAAAGGGTGAAATAGGAAAATGAGGATAATCAATATTATCATCCATACTTTGTTAATCATATAAACCTCTGTAATTATAACTTATGGCACTGATTACATAGATCAGCGGTCCCATCAAATCTCAAGTTATATTTATAAGGGGTGCCCATGGGATTATGGCATGTGATACATGACATCTCACCCTTTGAACGTGGATCAATCGCATCCTTCCCCATTGGGTGGGAAAAACTCCCAGCGGTTGAATGACACCCCACATTCGCACACAACCTCTCCCCATTGATAAGGAATAGGCTGTAGTTTGATCCATGAGGTTCATGGCAATTCGAACATCTCTCTATATCAGGATGCTTATTAACCCTATATCCTGATATGGTCATTCTCATAGTATCATCATGACACTTAAGGCATATCTTCTCCTCCTTGTTATTCAAGAGTGGGACATTATCAGATGCATGTGGATTGTGACAATTAAGGCATATATTCTCTTTTTCTCCCTGAAGGTGACTATATAGCCTATTAAACCCCTCATTAGTCTCCTTATGGCATGTAATGCATAGACCTTCTCCACCCCTAATGAGCCCTATAGGCTCCTTAGATGTTGGGGGGGTATGACATACTGTACATTCTTTTTTAGCAAATGGGGTATGAAGGGATGCCCGTAACAATTTATTATTATCCGAAGAGTGAGGATTATGACAACTAAGACAGTCTGTATCAATAACAGGATACCCGCTGTGTGAATCAATGATCTTTTTCTCTTTCATAGTATGACATTGAATACATATAGCCTTTCTCTCTTTTATCAATAGGGCCTCATCATTTGAGGTATGAGGATCATGGCATACTGTACACATCCCCTTTTGAATCGGGGAATGGACAATCCTCCCAACAAAAATATCCTCCTTTTTATGACATACAAAGCAACCCTCCCCCTCCTTTTCAATCAAGAGGCTCTTATTTTTTGAAGAGTGTGGATCATGGCACTGAATACACCCTGTATCTGTGATAGGTTTGTGGATGTACTTTTTAGCAAACCTTCCTCCTTCCTCCTTTTTATGACAGGTATAACACAGATCAGCATCAGATATCGTTAAAAGGGCGGGATGATTCGATGTATGGGGATTATGGCAACTTGTACACTCTCCCTTCTTAACAGGCAGATGTGTCCCTTTCTCTGTCTCTGTGATCCTCTTCTTCAGTTTTATATGACATTCGAGACATATTCTCCCTACATCCCTCTTTACCTCTGCCTCTCCCTTTATCCCCTGAGATAAGGATATAATAATACTAAGTGGTAATATAAATAATAATATCCTCTTCATTCATGACACCTCTCACATTCCTTCTTCCCGAATGGATCATGGATAATCTTATGCAATAGATTCTTGTTATCAGATATATGGGGTTCATGACAACTGAGACAATCACTCCCATGTGTTGAGATATTATTATGGGACCGGACAAATCGATCCTCCTTTAGATTATGACAGTTAGGACACAACGATCTCCCTGAAGAGATAAGGAGACCCCTCTCATTAGAATAATGGGGGGTATGACATTTAAGGCAATCACCTATCTTCATAGGGGCGTGAAGATATCCATCTTTCATCTCCAATCTATTAGAGAGGTCAGAATGACAGGAGAGACAGAGGTTTTTGATGGGTCTTATCAGATATCCCTTGATCTTACCCCCATGAGGGGCATGACAACTAATACACTTCCCCTCTCTTAATGGTAAGTGGGTATATCTATTCATCCCACTCCCCTCCCTGATCTTATCATGACAAGAGGAATAACATATATTCCTCTCCTCCCCAAGGAGTTGAAAATTATTATTACTTGCATGAGGATCATGGCATACTATACATCTTCCCTCTCTATATGGGCTGTGTATATTACCTTCACCGATCTCATTTATAAGGGTAGAATGGCAATTAAAACATAATTCATCCTTTCCTCTTAATAGGAGATTCTTCTCATTGGCTGAATGAGAATCATGACAGCCAATACAGCCAAACATCTTTATGGCAGAATGTACATTCAATTTGTCAAACCTCTTTTTCTCCTCCTGGTGGCAGTTGAAACAGAGTTCTTCTCCTTTAGCAACCAATTCATATTCATTATCCGATGAATGTGGATCATGACAAGCCAGACAATCCCCTTTGATGACAGGATCATGTCTTATCTTTCTGATAAAGTCATCCTCTTTATGACACTTATAACAGAGTCTTGTACTAATAGACCTCAACATATACCTATTTTCAGAGGAGTGTGGATCATGACAACCTGAACACCCCCCCTCCTTTATCGCACCATGAATAAACCTCTTAGAAAAATCTTCTCTCTTCCCTTTATGACAATCAAAACATAGCTCCTTTTCTGGAAGCACTAGCTCATACCTATTGTCAGTGGCATGGGGGCTATGACATGATAAACATTCTCCCTTATCAGTTGGTGGATGTATATACCCTCTTTTATACTTATCATATTTGTCACCATGGCATCTGTAACAGAGTCCTTCTCCCTCGGTCAATAAGCCAAGCGGATTCTGAGAATTAGAAGGGTTGTGACAGGTACTACATCTATCCTGAATCAATGGAGGATGGATATTTTCCCGGAGTAGTTTATTATTAGATGATGAATGAGGGGTATGACACCCAACACAACTTCCCTCTGAGACAGGATAATTAGAGTGGGCATCTAGAAACCGACCTTTCTGGGGATTATGACACTTTACACATAACCTCTCTAATGGGAGGATAAGCCCATATCTATTCTCAGATGAATGGGGATTGTGGCATGTATTACACCCATCCCTTAATGCAGGATGAATGGTGTTACGGCTAAATTCCTCCCGCAAGTGACATGTAAAGCATAATTCATCCCCTTGGACATTTACCAGATTTTTATTATCAGAGGCATGTGGGTCATGACACTTAGTACACAACCCTTTCTTTACAGGATCGTGGATGTATCCTCTCTCTATAATCCCCTTCTCTTTCTCGTGACAGGTATAGCAGAGTTTGGCCTCCCGATCTTTGAGATAGAGTGCCCCTATCAATCCATGAGGCTTATGACATAGCTCGCACTCCTCTTTAGCAACAGGGGTATGGATATATCTCTTGTTATATCTCTGAACCTCCTTTTGGTGGCAGTCAACACACCTCTTCCTGACAAAACTAGACTTGATCCCCCTCCCTGCACAACCGCTGAAGCTGAGGCTAAAGATGAAGGAGATTATAGCGATTATAACAAAAGGATAGAGGATCGTTAATCCGATAGTCAGAACATCTTTCTTTATATTCTCCCTTTTCACCTTAAAATACCTTTATAACACACCCCCAACCCCTCTTAATAGAGGGGAGTTCTAAAGTTTCCCCTCTAAAAAGAGGGGATTAAGGGGTGTGTATTTTCATGCTCCTTTGTGCCGACTTGTCGGCATGAATGTTT
>JACRGM010000115.1 GCA_016212345.1 Nitrospinota bacterium | reverse complement strand
CCATTCTATTGGGAAGGTTAAGGCCTTTTATGGCAACATCAGTGTCTTGATCAAGGCATATGCCTATATAAGGACAATGGGGGGAGATGGATTAAAGAGGGCAAGTGAGGTTGCGGTCATCAATGCAAACTATCTTCGGAATCGGCTAAAGGATTTCTACGATATACCGTATAATAGATATTGCATGCATGAATGTGTACTCTCTGATAAGATACAGGGTAAACATGGGATTACTACATTGGATATTGCCAAATCATTGATAGATTATGGCTTTCACCCACCAACGATCTATTTTCCACTTATAGTAAAAGGGGCCATGATGATAGAGCCGACAGAGACCGAATCTAAGGAGACACTAGATAGATTCATTGAGGCAATGATCAATATTGCTAGAAGGGCAGAGGATGACCCTGAATCACTTCGCCATGCCCCGTTTAGGGCAAGGATCGGGAGATTAGACGAGGTAAGGGCTGCCCGTAAGCCCAATCTGAGATGGAGAGAAATAAATAAATAAGTGAGGGGTAAGGAGTAAGGAGGAGAGAGTAGGAAGGAGGAAGACAAAATGGCAACATATAATGAAATTCGATCTAACATAAAAACCGGTGATATTGTATTGTTTTCTGGAAAAGGAGGTGTTAGCCCTTTTATTAAATGGTTTACGAGGAGTAAATGGTCTCATATTGGTATGGCTCTATGTCTACCAGAATGGGATATGGTCCTTCTCTGGGAATCTACTACCCTTGATGACATAAAGGACATTGAAGATGGGATCACCAAACGAGGCGTACAACTAGTAGCGCTAAGTGACCGCATACGTACCTATAAGGGAGGGGTTGCAGTACGACATTTATCAATTGGAATAACAGAATCGATGAGGCAACAACTATCATCTTTTCGAAATGAGGTTAAGAATAGGCCTTTTGAGAAAGACAAGATAGAGATGATTAAGGCAGGATATGATGGGCCATTTGGAGAGAATATTGAAGACCTCTCTAGCCTTTTCTGCAGTGAGATGGTTGCAGAGGCGTATCAGAGAATGGGTCTTCTCCATGAACCTCCGCAAGGGAAGCCCTCGAATGAATACACACCAAGGGAATTCTCTTCTGCCAACACAGAACTTGAACTGCTACAAGGGGCAACACTTGGGGAAGAGATAGAAATTACATAATTAGCTGATAGCTGATAGTTATAGTTATTACCTCCTCTCCCCCTTGGGGAGGATTGAGGTGAGGGGGATTACCATTGATAGCTATGAGCTATATAAGGAGTTCATCTTATACAAAGAATGATTGATACCGATGATGATGATATTGATGTACTTCGTTCTGAGATAAAGAGACTCAGAAAGACCTTAACAGACCTTACCTCCTCCCTTGATGTCCTCTTAAAGAGAAGGGGCTTAATGGTATATAAGAAAGAGCCTTCTGAAGACCTTCTTATACCTGAAGATAGATTTATAGATAAGTATTATGAGATGCTAAAGAAATACTCATTCAGGCTGTTTCTGAGGGAGGTTATAAAATACCAACAAGGCTTCATCCCAGAAAGGTTGACAAGATATGCTACAGCCGATGTCACAGCAGATTATGTGGCTTATCTTAAGGAGATAGGATTGATTGACAAGAGGGGCGAAGAATATTTCCTTATAAAACAGCCGATAAGGAGTTTTGGTGAAACCCTTGAGTGGTTTCTATCTGAGGTGATGAAAAGGGGGTTTTCTGTAGAGGCAATCTGGGGGGTTAAATGCAAGGGATCAAAGATTGGAGGAGACTATGACCTTATAGCAAAGGTTGATGGTATGATTTTATATATGGAGGTAAAGTCTTCTCCCCCCAAACAGATATATCAAAGTGAGATAAGTGCATTCTTTGATAGGATCTCTGATATATTAGCTGATATATCGATATTTTTTATGGATACCCAACTCAGGATGAAGGATAAGATTGTCCTTATGTTCGAAGAGGAACTAAAAAAGAGAGAGACAAATCCTTCTCATGTTTGTCGAATAGAGAAAGAGCTCTTTCATGTATGGAATAGGGTCTTTATAATAAATTCAAAGGGAGGTATTGAAAATAATATTGAAAAGGTCTTAAGATGGTATTTTGAACAGCATT
>JACRGM010000118.1 GCA_016212345.1 Nitrospinota bacterium | reverse complement strand
CATAGGATATCTCAAAGAAGTTGTCGCTTCTCGGTTTTACTTCAAGCACCTTTTGCATCTTTATTATCATCTTTTCCACCTCTTCTTGATCTTCTATCCCTGCATCAAGATCAAGCCTCTTTATCACCCTCATGAGATTATTCCGACTTGCCATCAACTGATAGATATGCTTTAATCGTTGATCTATATCAAACCTCACATTCTCATCACTGATCAAAGGGTTCTTTACCTCTGCCCGTTGTACAAGTATGGAACAGGTAGCCTTATATATCCTTGGCATTAGAAAGGAGGCCGTAACAGCTAAAGTAGAGATGACAAAGAATGAGATGGCAATCATCCACTTTCTCCTTAGGATGATATTTATATAGTAATAGATATCAAAAGGTTTTCCTTCTGGCATATTATAACTATTATAACATTGTATCTCTGTGGATCGGTAACACAGGTGAAAGTGTTATGGATAACATTATTCGATTATGTTCGTATTCTTGTATCCTACTAGTGTCCTCCTCACCTACACCTAATATAATGTTCTTTGAATAGGTGTAACTGAGGCCTATATTAAGCCATTCTATTATAGGGAAATCAAAGGATATGGCTATATCCTGAAATTGGGTATCTGGTATAAGGAAACCAAAAGATGTGACCGCATTCTGTGTAGTCTGAGGTCCTCCCCCTTCACCTTCGAATAGATCTAATATAAATCTATATGAAAGGGCTGTTGACCACCAAGGAAATATATTGTAGCGTAGATCAGATCCCACAGACCATATATCATTATCATTCCTAGGCGTATCTCTATACTCAAATTTGTTTGTCACATAGCTACCTCTCACACCTAGTGAAAGGTCACCCGTGATACCATGATCAAATGTCAGATATACACCATCTGAGAGCACTGCACCACCAAATCCTCCACCTGATCTTATATCATGACTATATCGTAGGGAAAGTCTGCTATCAGGGAAGGATTTATCTATATCTACAGAGACAAGGTAATCTGGATTGTCATCAATATCACCAGGATATGCCAATCCAACTCCTCCGATTCCACCACTGATATCTGATGACAAGGATGGGCTGAAGTGATGGGTATATCCCAGCTGAATACTATAGCTGTCAAAATCACGATTATCCGTAGGAGAGTTCTCATTGTTTCTATCATATCTGTAGAAGCCAGCAATATATGAAAGATATACCCTATTATCACGACTAGGGTTGGTCAGATAGGCAATATTCCCCTCTACTATATCATCTCTCTCATCCAATTCAGATTCATCAGGGGCAGATTCTCTTATAGAAGATACATCCTCAATTATATTAGAGTAATTGATCCTGGGGATGATCCTTGTCCCTATGGTTGATTCTATATGGCCGGAAAGGTCATTTGATACAATCTCTGTCCTTGTCCTTGAGCTACTAGTTCCGAGCCTTCTTGTAGGATCATATATTAGCTCATCTCCTTGTGTAATGCTGAATCTGTCACTAATGCCATACCTTAAAAAATGGAGAGGTTGTGATGTATGATCAAACAAGAGGCTATGTCTTACATTATCCTGTTCTGAATTGTTTACAAAACTTTCAAAACCTGCTGTATAATCTAAACTGAGAGTGGAATATCTTGTAGTGTGTAACAATCTTATCCCTGGTGATATGGTAGTGATAAAGTCATCATCTTCCCCTAAATATGACTCAAGAAATATATTATCATCATAGGTCTCTGAGAAGGAAAGAGAGGGGGTAAGAGTTACATCACCATATACATCAGAGATCATAGTGATTGAAGGAAGAAGGATAAAAGATATATAGATCGCTATGCAGGAGAATATGGAAATAAGATTTATTCGTAGCTCCATTCACAACTCACAACTATAGATTTTTAGATCAGTCAGAAGAGACTTCTTGGGACAATAATTGTATCCCCTGGTTTTAACAGGATATTTCCTTCTGGATCCTTACCTTTGAGTATATCATTATATCTCACCAGGATCCTCTTTTCACCATTCTTGTCCTTTCTTACAACTGTTATCCGATTGGGTGATGCCCACGCTGTCACCCCCCCTGTCAATGATATTGCCTCAATGATCGTTGTCTTACTCTGCAATTTAATAACACCTGGCCTTACAACCTCTCCGGTGATAGATATCTTGAAGCTGTTTATCTCCCTTACTATAACGGTTACATCAGGGGCATCGACAAATTCCTTTAGCCTATTTGTGATACTATCACTCAGTTGAATCGGTGAGAGGCCTTCTGCCTGAAGATCATTTATTAGGGGTAGAGATATCTTTCCATCAGGACGGACCCTGACCTCTTTGGAGAGGGCATCATTTCCCCATATAACTATATTCAGGACATCCTCTGCCCCTATTGTATATTCATCTTCTTCGATAGTTACTGTTGAGGATGGGGGAAGGGTATTAGGGGCAACAATCTTTTCCTTTATCTCTTCTTCTCTTAGTGAATGCTCATGGGAAGATCCCTTGGAATCATTGCTGATGATAATAGTCTTGCCATTTATCCCTTTTACTATAACAGTTACATCAGGGTTATAGACAATCTTATTTAGTCTTTGCATAATACCCTCCTTAAGTTGAATAGGTGAGAGACCCTTTGCCTGAATATCATTTATCATCGGGAGGGATATCTTTCCATCAGGAGGTACTGTGGCTGTATGTGAAATGGTCTGATTGCCCCATGTCATTGTTACCTCTAAAACATCCTTTACGCCTATCATATATTCCTCCTCTTCTGCAATTACCTTTGAGGGAGATATTATGATAAATGTAATGAATATAGATGTGATAAATATAAATAATAGTTTATTCATCTAGTCCTCCTTAGTTGTTATGAGTATTTTAAATTATTTCGACCTGTATGGTTAGATTTGGCATTATAAATCAATACAATAGTAAGCCATCAGAATAAATTTAGATAAAATCCCCTCTCCCCCTCACCTCAATCCTCTCCCCAAAGGGGAGAGGAAGTAATAATTGAAAACAATAATTAATTTCAAGTAGATATCCATATTAAAAATCTAACCGTACAGGTCGAAAATTTTTTAAAAGGAGGGCGGCTCCTTTTTCCAATCTGTGGAAAACTTCAGTTATTATTGTTTTAGCAAGTCGGAAATAGGCATAAAAAAGGCAAAAAAAGAGGTGCAACCAACCTCAAAACCCTTTAT
>JACRGM010000117.1 GCA_016212345.1 Nitrospinota bacterium | reverse complement strand
GTAGACCACGGGACGGCCTATGATATTGCAGGGAAAGGTATGGCAAATCCTTCGAGTCTGATAGAGGCCATCAAGATGGCTGTAAGGCTTATAAAATCTAAGAGAAAGAGGTCATAAAAAGGCGTATTTGTGATTCAGAGGATAGGAAAAAATTCTCAAAGGGCTCGCTACTAGATATGGGTAGGGGTGGGTTAGAACCCACCCTTACTCAATTCCATCTTACAATATTCGATAACTTTACCCCTTTCATGGCGATCTCTGGGGCGTGGACAACCTCATCAGCAGCCCAGATAATAGTAGGTCTCTTGTCCCGTGTAATACCTGTAATATTCATCAAGAGGTTATTAATATTATCATTTATACGGATGGTATTTGGTTTAATGGGAGTAGACAACTTACCATTCTTGATAAGATAAGAATCTCCAATTATGGTAGATGTGAAATCGCCTGGTCCAAGGCCGTTCATCGGATATGTGTACCATATCCTCCCAATATATACCCCGTTTCCCACCTTTTGGAAGAGATCCTCTGTGGTAAATTCATCCATGGTATCAACCATTACATTTGTTGGGGATATACCAACCTTCCTCCTGTAACTCCTCCCACCCCCTGTCTCAAACCTAAATCCATTTCTAGGCACAAATCCCTCTTTATAGTCATTGGGATCCACACCAAGTTTCCTCTTTGCCTCATCATCTCCTAATATCTTACAGGAATAGTAGTGATTTGCCAGAAAACCGACAATTACCCCATTTTCTATAAGGTCTGTCCTCCCGGTAGGGAGTCCTTCACAAGTTATACTTTTACTCCCTAATCCCCCTGGCAGTGCGCCGCTATCATATATAATAAGGTCTTCTGCTGAGACCTTTTTTCTCATCTTACCAAGAAATGCCGAACTAGAGGCATCTATCATACTGAGGGTAAGAGAAGGTATTATGATATTATTCATAAGGTCTGTTACCGGCTGTCTCCCAATGATAACATTATACTCACCATCATCTATCCGCTCTCCCCCTCTGGTTGCAATAGCACTGCGGGCAGATTCAGCACCTGCCTCTTCAGGATAGAATTTATCCATACATATCCCTGTTGCCCAACCACTCCCTTTGGTATTCTCTCCTTCGATCATGGATGTTACAGAGGCCATAATCAACGAGGTTTCATCATATGCATCTATACCGGTAGTACTCCCTACAGCTATCCTCTCCTGAATGAGGATAAGATCACCTCCAATTATTATCTTCTCTGATACCCCTGTATCATTAAAAACACCTATTGCCCCTTCTAATACCCTCCATCCAAGATTGACTATCTCTTCATCCTTTATCTCCATCAATCTCTGATCATGATATCCCCTTAAAAGGGATTTTTCATTTGATGGGTGTGGTAGAGACTTAAATGCTGGATCATATACCATGTTCCTTCTAGCCTTATCTAGCGACTTCCTGATCCCTTTTAAGGAGAGATCACCTGGTTCAGACCCAAAACCTGTCTTTATACCATCTGTTGTCTTAAAAACGGCATATACCCCTACTCCATAAGATTCAGTAGATTTTGGTTCTTCTACACCATTACAAGGTATATGGGAGGTATAATTGAGTCTAGTCAGGAGGTTTGCATTGCTTGAGGCAACTATCTCTGCATCTATAATATCCCCTATACCCTTTATAAAACCTATACCTTCTCTAATAGATCTTCTTAACTTATTTATGGTGATCATCTTTATTATTCCTCTATTCCGACTCCCAACTCATAACTCCCAACTCCTATATCAACCTCGCCCTGCTCCGCAGGGTCGGGGCACCATTACATAGCCTCTTTGTCTGCATGGGCTGGCCCTTGCCACAGTTAGGTATGGGGTACAACTTAAAGTCATTCCCAACAGCATCTACATTCATCAGGTAGGCCTTACTATCTGAGGTCATCCCGCCATTTCTAAACAACTGATCGAGTTGTCCATTCTTGATCCTGTAGACCTTAACAGCCGATATCCTGAAGTTCTCCCTGGATTCAGATATAGAGGGGATACGATGTCCCTTTAGATAATATCCATCATCCACCCCTGATATAATATCTGAAGGATCTGTATCTCCACCAGCAAATACAGTATTGGACATCCTTATCAAAGGGACAAATGAGGCATCTATTGCCTTAAAGGATCCATTCGGTTCTACACCTAGAAGGGCAGCAGTCTGTCTACTATTCATAAAACCTTTAAATATACCCTTATCTATGTGGATAACCCTCTTGGCTAATGTACCCTCATCATCATACTTATAATGACCATAGCCATGGAGAGATGGATCAGAATAGGCTGTAACAAGAGGTGAGGCGATCTGTTCCCCTATGTGGTGATCATCAAGATCGTGTAAGAGCCATGACCTCCCTGCATATGCGGTCTCATATTTCAATCCCCTGTCAAGTTCCATTGGATGTCCTATAATCTCATGAACCAGTAAGGCATTATAATGGGGATCTGTTACAATAGTCACCTCCTTATCGGTTGACTTCAATGGCTCTGCCTTAATCAGATCTATGGCATCTCGGGCTAAGTCAAGTGAAAAATCGCAAAGAGACTTTTCATGGACATTTATCCCTTGTGTAATTACCTCCCATCCCCTCTGATCACCGATATAATCGTATAGTTCCTGTGTCCCTTCTTCATTCTGGGCAACAACATAGATGAGTCCTTCTGTAAGGGCATGTGACTGATCAATATCAACCCCCTCTGAACTAAGAAATAATTCCCTTACCATCATAGTAGAGGCCATTATCTGATTAAATCTTATCTCCTTATCACAGGAGCTGACCTCCTTTGATACATCCTTTGTTATATCAATGAGATCCTCTAGAGGAATCTCCCTTGGATCGAGATCAAACACCGCTGGTACCTTATCCTGATGTATCTCTATTGGTGCCAGTAAGGTATCCCATAGGGATTTACCAAGTTGGCCAAAGGTCTCCTTTGCCCTGAGTTTAGCTACTGCATTACTGTATCCCCTCCTATACGCATGATCAATCCCTTCCTTTACTATCCTCTCAATCCTTCCTATATCAGCCATCCCTATCACCTGACCAAAGTATCCTGGGGCCTTGATCCCATCACCGGCTATTACCCTCACACCAAAGGAGAGATTAGTATCTTCATAGCACTCTCTGGATTCACCATTCTCTGATAGAGCACCACGTCCCTCATCTATCTCAACCCTGAGATCCGCATAATAACACCCCTTTAGTCCCTTTGTATACCCTGTAACAAGATTGCTGATCCTTTTCTTTATATCATCTATCAGATCTATTGTGATTCTATCTTTCATAAACATTTTCCCCTCAAAAATATAGATTTCCATATAACAAATTACACGGCGTTATCAATCGAAATCCTCGACGGCGTACCGCTCAGTACGCCTTACTCAGATTTCTCCCTCTAGCCTTGTGTAATTTATTATCTGAAAATCTATAGCAGAGATGATCGGTTTATATTATAAAATACCTCTCTTCCCTTAAATATCCCTTTTTCCCCCAATTCTTCTTCTATGCGAATCAACTGATTATATTTAGCGGTTCTCTCTGTCCTTGAGATTGATCCTGTCTTTATCTGTCCTGTATTACATGCAACCGCTATATCAGCAATAGTTGTATCCTCTGTCTCTCCGGATCGGTGTGAGATCACTGCTGTATAACCCGCATCTTTTGCCATCTTAATGGCGTTGAGTGTCTCTGTTAGTGTTCCGATCTGATTAGGCTTTATCAGAACCGAATTGGCAATCCTCTCTGAGATACCCCTCTTTAAGATATCTACATTAGTAACAAATATGTCATCGCCAACTAACTGAATCTTATCCCCAAGACGATTAGTAAGGAGCCTCCATCCTTCCCAATCATCCTCTGCCAGACCATCTTCAATAGATATAATGGGATATCTATCTACTAATTCATCATAAAATTGAATCATATCCTCTGTTGACATCTTATCCTTTTTCTCTGCTGATAATATATATACCCCATTTTGGTATAACTCACTTGCTGCAGAATCAAGGGCTATATAAACATCTATACCAGGCTTGTATCCTCCCTTCTCTATACCCTCAATAATCCTCTCAATCGCCTCTTCGTTAGATCCCAGGTTTGGAGCAAAACCACCCTCATCACCAACCGCTGTACTCTCTCCATTATCCTTTAATACCCCTTTTAGACTATGAAATATCTCTGCCCCCATCCTTACTGCACTACTGAAGTCTTTTGCACCTACAGGGACGATCATGAATTCCTGTATATCTACATTATTATCGGCATGTGCCCCTCCATTAAGGATATTCATCATAGGTAGGGGAAGCTCTCTTGCATCTTCTCCTCCTAGATATAGATAGAGAGGTATACCTCTTTCTATGGCAATAGCCTTAGCGATTGATAATGAGACCCCTAATATGGCATTTGCACCTAGATTAGCCTTATTCGTGGTTCCATCCATATCTATCATTATATTATCAATCATGACCTGTTCTGATGCCTCAAGTCCAACAACCTTACGGGCTATCTTTTCATTCACATTGGCCACAGCATTCCTTACACCTCTCCCTCTGAATCGCCTTTTATCTCCATCCCTCAATTCCAAGGCTTCCCTTGTTCCTGTAGATGCACCAGAAGGGACATCAGCCCTTCCTATAACACCACTCTCCAGCATCACATCCACCTCTATAGTAGGTTCCCCTCTGGAATCAAGTATCTCCCTTGCATGTACTTTTCTTATCTTGCTCATGGTCTATCTTTTAATGCCTCTTTCTTACTCCCAAGTCCTAAGTGCCTGAAACGCCTTATCTCCTGCTGAGATACTCCTATCAATATCCTCATCAGAATGGGCAGTTGAGACAAAGGCTGACTCAAACTGTGATGGTGCCAGATATATACCTTCCTGTAACATAGATGAGAAGTATTTGGCAAATCTCCCTGTATCAGAGGTCTTGGCCGATGCGTAATCTCTTACCTCTCTATCTGTAAAGAAGATAGAGAACATGGAACCAACCCTGTTAAGAGATATAGGGACCCTACCCCTTCTGGCATTCTCTTCTAATCCTTGACAAAGTCTATTCGTCTTCTGTTCCAGCTCATCATATACCCCTTGTTCCGAGAGGATCTTTAAGGTCTCTATGCCCGCGATCATTGCAAGGGGATTTCCAGAGAGTGTCCCTGCTTGATAGACAGGACCAGAAGGTGCAATCCTCTCCATAATCTCTCTCTTACCACCATATGCACCAACAGGTAGCCCTCCCCCAATTATCTTTCCCAGACATGTTAGATCTGGTATAATATTATATATCTCCTGGGCGCCACCATAGGCAACCCTAAAGCCTGTAATAACCTCATCAAAGATGAGTAGCACACTATATTCCTCTGTTAATCTACGTAATGTCTCAAGAAAACCCTCTACTGGGGGTATTACACCCATATTCCCTGCAATAGGCTCAAGGATAACACAGGCAATATCCTCTCCTTCTATCTTTAATACCTCCTCTACCCTCTCCAGATCATTAAAAGGTAGTGTAATCGTATTCTTTGCAATATCTGTTGGGATACCAGGACTATTCGGTATACCAAGGGTGGTTATCCCAGAGCCTGCTTTAACAAGCAGGCTATCTGCATGGCCATGATAACACCCCTCAAATTTTACGATCTTATCCCTTCCTGTATAACCTCTTGCTAGCCTGATAGCACTCATCACAGCCTCTGTACCTGAGTTCACCATCCTTACCTTCTCTACAGAAGGAACAGATTCTACTATCAGTCTCGCCAACTCAATCTCTAATTCAGTCGGTGCACCAAAACTCGTCCCATTCTTCATAATCTCCTGAAGTGCTGAAACTACACGGGGATGGGCATGCCCAATAATCATTGGACCCCATGATCCCACATAATCTATATATTCTTTTCCATCTACATCATATATCTTTGAACCTGCCCCCCTCTTTATAAATATAGGGTCTCCCCCTACAGCCATGAATGCCCTTACAGGACTATTGACACCACCAGGGATATATCTCTTCGCTACTTCAAAAAGCTCTTTTGAACTTCCCATTTTTATTTAGTAAGCAGATTCAAATTGTTATATGGAAATCTATATGACAATACCTTTAATTAATTTATATATTTCCCTATAATCAGATCAAGTCTTCTCTTTGTCTCCTCAGGGATAAGATCCTTTGCCGTAAGTATAACATTCTTTAAGGCCTCGGCGCATTGACATCTCCTCTCCATAGGGATCATCAACACTGCCTCTCCTATAATCCTTTGAGCCATTGTCACATTCTTCTCTATTATCTTTAATATGGCCTCTACAGATACGCTCTCTTCATACCAGCAATCATAGTCTGTTGCTAATGCAAGGGTAGCATAACATATCTCTGCCTCACGGGCAAGCTTTGCCTCTGTAACATTTGTCATACCGATCACATCCACTCCCCACTGCCTATAGATATTAGATTCTGCCCTAGTTGAGAATTGTGGTCCTTCAATACATAGATATGTCCCACCTTTATGTATAGATGCCCCCACATTCTTACCCGCCTTGAATAGAATCTTACTCAGTTCTTGACAGATAGGATCAGCTAATGGCACATGTCCTACAACACCTTCTCCAAAAAAGGTACTCTTTCTCTGCCTTGTACGATCAAAAAATTGATCAGGGACAACCATATCACCTGGTACTATCTCCTTCCTCATACTTCCAACCGCACTCACAGATATTATCCATTCAACTCCAAGGGATTTCAAGCCATAGATATTTGCCCTGAAATTCAATTCTGAAGGGAGGATGCGATGTCCCCTCCCATGTCTTGGAAGAAAAATAAGCCCTCTATCTCTTAATCTCCCAATGATATATTCATCTGATGGCTCACCAAAAGGCGTATCTACCTTTACCCTCTCCACATCTTTAAGACCCTCCATCTCGTAAAGACCACTTCCACCTATTACCCCTATTCTTCTCTTATTCATATTAAACCCCATTTATATAGCTTTGCTCTCATAACAGCACAAGTCTGAAAATCTATAGCTTATCTCTTATATCAGATAAATCCTTTGTCTTTCTCTCAGCCTCATTTAAGAGGAATTTCAACTCTGCTATCTGTTCCCCTGCCCTATTGATCGTCATTTCCTCTTC
>JACRGM010000116.1 GCA_016212345.1 Nitrospinota bacterium | reverse complement strand
TCAGCATATATCTTAAATATAGATTTCCATATAACAAATTACACGGCGTTATCAGTCGAAATCCTCGACGGCGTACCGCTCAGTACGCCTTACTCGGATTTCTCCCTCTAGCCTTGTGTAATTTATTATCTGAAAATCTATAATTCATAATAGCAGAGAGGGAGGGATTTGAACCCCCGGTCCTTTTTAGGGGACATCCCGTTTCGAGCGGAACGCCTTAAACCAGACTCGGCCACCTCTCCCATAAATTAACTAATTATATAAAAAATAAAACTAATTTTCAAGAACTCTCTGGAACCTATTATTAACCTTTAATCAAAATCCATTAAATCTGTTATTGCCTTATTCCAGCAAAGACTGGTCAGCATCTATCTGAAATATAGATTTCCATATAACAAATTACACGGCGTTATCAGTCGAAATCCTCGACAGCGTACCGCTCAGTACACCTTACTCAGATTTCTCCTTCTAGCCTTGTGTAATTTGTTATCTGAAAATCTATAGTGGGGCTTTAGAATCAATATAGACCTCCTTAAGTGAGGCAAAATCCTCATCAGGGTAGAGTATGAATCCCTTTATTCCCTTCTTCATCACAGCTACATTGGTAGCATACCAAAGATTTACATAGGGGAGATCATCAGCGATGATCTTTTGAATACTGCTGTATATTTCTCTCCGTTTCTCTATGTTCAATATTATCCTCCCCTCCTCTGTAAGTCTGTCTATCTCAGGATTTATATATCTCCCTCGATTGGCACCTACAGGTGGGATACTCTTTGAATTAAAGATATAATAGTATATATCTGGGTCTGTCAAACCTACCCATGTGAGTGTATATATCTGGAAATTACCTCTTCTGATATCTGAGAAGAGTGTCCCCCACTCATAGCTCTTTATCTTGACCCCTATCCCTACCTTCTTCAATTGCTCCTGTATAACCTCTGCGATAAGCCTCCTCTGTTCATTCTGTGAGGTCTTATACACAACCTCAAACCTTACCTCTGGGCCATCTCCATCTGGGTCTATATATCCTGCCTCATATAGGAGTCTCTTTGATCTCTCAGGGGAATAATCAAACCTCTTTACATCTGATTCATAGAACTGGTTAAAGGGAGAGAGTAGCCCACTAGAAGGTGTTGCTAACCCTTTAAGTATATATCTTATTATCCCTTCTATGTCGATTGCATAAGCAAAGGCCTCTCTTACCCTTTTATCCCTAAGTATAGGATCTTCCATATTAAACCCCATATAGGAATAATTAGTACCGGGTCTCTTCACTATCTTAAGGCCAGGATTATGTTCTATCCTGGGTAGTATATCAGAGGATATCCCATTCTGTATAAGATCTATATTACCCTTTTCCAGTTCTAGTATGCGGATCGTCTCATCAGGGATGATCCGGTAGATGATCTCCGAGACCCTGGGACCTCCCTCAAAGTAGTCCTTATTCGCCTCAAAATGTACCCATTCGTCCATCTTCCACCCTACAAATCTGAATGGCCCTGTCCCTACTGGATGTTTAGCAAAATCATCCCCCATCTTCTCAACTATATGGCGGGGAAGTATCTTCATTACCATATTAGAAAGAAATGGGGCAAATACCTCTTTCAATCTGAATTTAACAGTATGTCTATCTATTATTTCGATCTTCTCTATCACCTTGTAGCTATCAAGTTTGGGTGATCCTAGGGAAGGATCAAGTATTGTATCAAAGGTATATTTCACATCATCTGCTGTAAGTTCAGCTCCATCATGAAATCTTACATCCTTTCTCAGATAGAATATATAGGTACGATCATCGGGGATCTCCCATTTCTCTGCAAGGTCAGGGACAAGATTGGTTTCAGGGTCTTTCTTTAGAAGACCATTAAAGATAAGTTCTATGACATGGGAGGAGGCAAGGTCTAGACCATATCTGGGATCTAAGTTTGTAGGGTTGCTCTCTAGTCCGATGACAAGGAGGTCATTATTTACCTCTTTTCTCCTTGTACAGGAATTTAAGATAAGTAGTAGGAAGAGAAGATATAAGATAAATATTTTCACTTGAAAATACCTTTATAACACACCCCCAACCCCTCTTAATAGAGGGGAGTTCTAAAGTTTCCCCTCTAAAAAGAGGGGATTAAGGGGTGTGTATTTTCATGCTCCTTTGTGCCGACTTGTCGGCATGAATGTTTCATACGAAAATTAAAATTTTCATCTCCCTTTGTGAGCCGAAGGCTCGTGAGGGTTTCATCTGAAAATCTATAGTTCCCAAAATCCTAAATCGGATTTTGGATAGCTTATTTTGTTGATACAATAGGTATCACCAAAGACTCTCCTTTATGTAATTTAAATAGATCCTTATCCTGATTATATTTTTTAAGTAACCAATAAGGGATCTCATAGATTTCACGGCACAGATCCCATACACCCTGTCCTGCATCTAGAGCAGTGATAATGGTATTCTCTACAAAATATGCGTTGAAGAAGTCTTCTTCAATACCCTTATGATACTCCCTCCTTTTTTCTTCAAACTCTTGAGGGGTTGTATTCACAAAGGATAACCTTATCCTTTGTCCGATCTTTATCTCTTTACCATACCTTAACCTATTTAAATTTCGTATGGTCTGAGTAGGTAATTTTAGCCACTCAGCATAATGTCCAAGGGTCTCATCATGGTCTACCTCTATCCATTCTATACTCTTTTCTTTTTTATTAATATAGACATTATGCTCCTCCTTCTTTGAGGAAGGTGATGGGGAGGGTATATCATTGTTGGTATCTATTTTTACAATTTTGGAGATCAGTGTTGTCCTATCCTGACCTTTATACCTCTCCTCTTGTGATATCTGGGCATAGAAGCTTGATACCTTATTGCCAATCCCCTCAGGTATACGCAATTTAAAACCTTTAGGGATCAGCTTCTGAGAAGATAAAACCGGTATGCGAAGGGCAGGATTTAAAAAGGCTATCTCCTCCTTATGGATGTTAAAATATTTTGTTATTGTTGATATATTAATATACTCAGGAAGTTCAAATATCTCGTATCTTATCGGATCCTCAAGATCTATATCACCAAAATATCTTTTATAATCCTTCACTACTTCAAGTGCTGCCAAGAATTCGGCATAGAAATTTTCTGAGGCAAAACCAAAGATACGACTATTATACCCATTTATAACATCTACTATTTCATCAGAGCCGATCTCTCTTTTTGCCCTCTTCATGCCTGCCAGTCCATGATTATAGGCAGTGATAGCAAGTGGCCAATTACCTAATTCTTCGTAGTTCATCTTCAGGAGTTTAGCAGCAGCAATAGAAGATATTATAGGGTCCAGTCTCTCATCCACCTCATAGTTGATACGCATAAAGAGTCTTCCCGTTGACCTTGTAAATTGCCAGATCCCTGCAGCACCAAACTTTGAATAGGCATTAATCTGGAAAGATGACTCTACATGGGGGAGAACCGTTAATTCTTCTGGTAGATCAAACTCTCTGAATATCTCCTTAATCTTGTCAATATATAGACCTGATAGTCGCAATCCTTTCTCAAATTTATCCCTTTGTCCTATCTGTGCACGGATATTCTCTGCTGCCCTTGTAAAATCCTTTTTTACCAGTTCATAAACCCTCTTTTTAGTTGTTAGTTCTATGTCGCTAGTATTATTTAGTACTAAGTTAGGAGCCCCTTTTTCAATATCTTTAAGTATATCCCTATATTTTTCTTTGGTCTTTTTTATTAGTCTCCTCTTCATATCATCTGTTATCTTGACATCGCCAAATACCTTTTTAAAATCTATAACCTCATAGATTATATCAAGGTCATTTGTATCGTGAATAACGGCTTGATTAGTGGTATATTGGGTATATATCTTTTTCCAGAAATTGACTTGCTTCTCCAAACCGACAATAGGGAATCGTTCCTTCCTCGATAAAGTCTCTTTTCCCTCACCACTGGAGATCATAATAAAGTGGTAAAGGAGGAAAAAACAGAGGACAAATCTAAACTTAAATCTCATTTTTAGACACCTCAAATAGTTGATGATTTAATATCCACAACTCTATAGGTCACAAAAGGGATTAAAATAATGAACCTATTTTTAGTCCACATGGTTATATCTTAATATATATCCATAAGATTTTTTAAATACCAGATTATTATTATCATGTCAAGAAGAAGTATTAAGTTAACAGGGTAAATATTCGGTTAATCCATGTTTGTTAAGAGTTATTATTGATTTTAAGGATTTTAAAAAGCGTTTGACAATAACAATTTTCATCCTTATACTTGGTGGAAGAGAATTAGAATAACATGAGGCATCTCGAGTCGGATGTTAATGGGTTAATGGTTAATGGGTGGCATGGACAAACTTGTTTGTCCGTGCCTTTGTGGTAGGATGAAAGGCTATAGATTTTCAGAGTAATGAAGATCAAAGGAAGGGCATGGAAATTTGGACAAGATATTGATACAGACGCTATTATCCCTGCATGTTATTTAAATACCACTGATCCAGAGGAGTTGTCTCAACATTGTATGGAGGATATATATCCCGATTTTTCTAAGAGGATAAAGAAAGGAGATATTATAGTGGCAGGGAAGAATTTTGGATGCGGTTCCTCCCGAGAGCATGCACCTATTGCCATTAAAGGGGCTGGGATCTCCTGTGTGATTGCCAAGACATTCGCAAGGATATTTTATCGTAACTCCTTCAATATGGGACTCCCTATCTTTGAGTCGGTTGATGCCTCTGATATGATATCAGAGGGAGATGATATTGAGGTGGATGTGGACTCAGGTATGATTATTAATATTACAAAGAAGGAGGAATACAGGACTAAGCCGATCCCACAATTTATGCAAGAGTTGATTAATGATGGAGGATTGATGAAACATATTGTAAAGAAGTTAAAAGTAACAAACCATAAAATTCAAAAAATCTATGGCTAAGAGATATAATATCGCAGTAATCCCAGGTGATGGTACAGGGCCTGAGGTGATTAATGAGGGACTAAAGGTACTAATATCTGCCTCTAATAGGGGTGGATTTGAGTTAGATTTTACGACCTATGATTTTGGGGGTGAAAGGTATCTGCGTACAGGAGAAATCCTTCCAGATTCAGCCATCGAGGAATTCAGAGAGATGGATGCCATATATCTAGGTGCAATAGGTCATCCAGATGTCAAGGCTGGGATATTGGAGAAGGGGATACTCTTGAAGATCAGGTTTTCTCTTGATCAATATATAAACCTCCGACCCGTTAAATTATATCCAGGGGTGAATACCCCATTAAAGGATAAAGGGCCTGAGGATATAGATTTTGTGGTGATAAGGGAGAATACAGAGGGGCTGTATACAGGGGCGGGTGGATTTTTGAAAAAGGGGACACCTGACGAGATAGCAATTCAGGAATCTATCAATACAAGGAAGGGGGTTGAGAGGTGTATAAGATATGCATTTGAATTTTGCAAGAAGAGCAAGAAGAGCAAGAAGAGAAAACTCACCCTTTGTGGAAAGACGAATGTATTGACATATGCCTTTGATCTTTGGGAAAGGACATTCAAAGAGGTATCAAAGGAATATCCTGATATAGAGACCAATTACGCCCATGTAGATGCCACCTGTATGTGGATGGTTAAAAATCCTGAATGGTTTGATGTGATTGTAACAGATAACATGTTTGGTGATATTATTACGGATCTTGGGGCAATAATCCAGGGTGGAATGGGTATTGCTGCTGGAGGAAATATAAATCCAGAATCTACCTCAATGTTTGAACCGATTGGTGGATCAGCCCCCAAATATACAGGGAAAAATATGATAAATCCTTTAGCTGCTATCTCTGCTGCCCAAATAATGTTAGAACACATTGGTGAGTCGGAAATGGCCTCCATTGTAGAAAAGGGTATTATGCGGGTTGTATTTAACGATATAAAAAGTCTTTCAGCCGGAAAGATGGGGCGTAGTACTACAGAGGTAGGGGACCTTGTTGTGAGGTATGTTGAGGAGGAAGATGTATCTGGTTAGAATTTATATAAAGTTGGGTGGCATGGACAAACTTGTTTGTCCGTGCTTTTGTGAGATATTAGAATTTAAACAATAAATGATATAGATTTTCAGATAATAAATTACACAAGGCTAGAAGGAGAAATCCGAGTAAGGCGTACTGAGTAGTACGTTGTCGAGGATTTCGACTGATAACGCAGTGTAATTTGTTATATGGAAATCTATAGCTAATTGTTATAGGAGGAGTAAAGGTGTCTAGTAAGATGTATTCTGTTGCTGTTGTAGGGGCAACAGGGGCAGTTGGCAATGAGATGGTCTCAATACTGGAGGAGAGGAAATTCCCTGTAAGAGAGATAAGATTATTTGCCTCTGAGAGATCAGAGGGAAAGATGCTGGAGTTTGATGGAAAGGGGATAACTGTAAAAAAGATAGATAGCAACTCCTTTGAGGGGGTTGATATTGCTCTCTTCTCAGCAGGTGCTAGTAGGAGCAAAGAATTTGCACCCATGGCGGTAAGGTCTGGGGCAATAGTAGTTGATAATAGTAGTGCATTTAGGATGATCCCAGAGATACCTTTAGTAGTGCCAGAGGTCAATCCCCATACAATTGTAAGACATAAAGGGATAATTGCAAATCCTAATTGTTCTACCATCCAGATGGTAGTAGTGCTTAAACCTATCCATGATGCTGTTAGGATAAAGAGGGTCGTTGTCTCTACCTATCAATCGGTCTCAGGGACAGGAAAAAGGGCAATAGATGAGTTATCACAACAAGTAAGGGCCCTTTTTAACTGTCGAGAGATTAAATGCCAGGTATATCCTCATCAGATTGCCTTCAATTGTCTTCCTCAAATAGACACCTTTGAGGATAATCATTATACAAAAGAGGAGATGAAGATGGTCAATGAGACTAGAAAGATTCTAGAGGATGATACCATTGGTGTTACAGCGACAGCGGTGAGGGTTCCTGTCTTTTATGGTCATTCTGAATCGGTTAATATCGAGACAGAGAAGAAGTTGACTGTAAACGAGGCGAGAGAATTGTTATCAAATGCACCTGGTGTGAAGATGATTGACAATATCGATGTATTAGAATATCCATTAGCTATAAATGCAGCGGGTAGAGATGAGGTCTTTGTAGGAAGGATTAGGGAGGATGAGTCAATAGAGAAGGGACTTAACCTTTGGATAGTAGCGGATAATATACGGAAAGGGGCCGCACTAAATGCCATTCAGATCGCTGAGATTTTAATTGGCTTATAAGATGAAACAATTAGAATTGTTTGATATAGAGAGACTATTTATTGTAGATAAGAAATTGAGGCTCTTTTTAAAGAAGAGTGGGTTATCAAAAGAGAGAGGGGGTTATGCTATAGATGTTAATCATATAAGGATAGGGTTCAATGATATAATCAATAATAACAAAAATCTTTATCCATCACTCTCTGAACGAATGAGATCTGAGGCTATCCTGAACCATATAAGAGTCCTTCTCATGATTTCTAACCAAAGGGAGATAGACGATTTTTATCTTAGCTTAGTGGAAGAAGATGTACTGAATATGGCCACAAAAGATGATACTCCTCTCTCAAAGATTATTCATCCTGTTGTATTTTGTCCTATTCCCTATGGTAATGGGATAAGGGATGAGAGGATAGTGATTGATATCCCCTCCTTGAGATCACTTAAAGAACAGAAAGAAAAGGAACTCAGCGAGATTAAGACTACATCCATGGATCTCCATAATAAGTTAAATACCCTGAATACAAGGTTTGGAGAATATACAGAGCGTATGTTTGGAAAATCCATATTAGGAGAGAAAGAGAGAAAGGGGGATAGATTTGATAAGGTCAAGATAGATTACAATAGATTAAGGTCTATCCTATTAGGAAAGATAAAGGGTTTATATAATAATATCTCCATCCTATCTGAAGAGATAGACAACATAAAGGAGATTGAAAAAATATACGACTATGGTGAGAGATTTTTAGGGGATAGATTGAGGGAGGTTAAAAAGGAGATAGATCATTATAAAGGGGTGATTAAAAGATTTAACGATAATAAGGATAAAATTGCCCTTATGAATGTAGAATCCCTTAATAAGGTAAAGAAGATTGAGATGTCTAACTCAAGATTAGATCTCCTTAGTTCTGAATTACAAGGGCATGAGAAGGCAAATACAGAGCTTTCAGAGCGTAGCAGCAGGCTTAAAATGAGGATCATAGAGATGGGAGATGACCACTCCAGAATAGAGAGATATATTGATAATGATCTAAAACAGCCATTTGACTATTCAACAATCAAGGATGAACTATTAAAAAAGAGAAAGCTACTGTATGAGGATAAGAATGATATCGCATTATTCTTAAAAGAGTTTAGTCACTTAAAGGATTCTCAGGAGGAGTTGTTATTAGAATTAGAGGATGAGGAAAAGAAGAGAGATATACTGATCAATGAATATATTGCCCATATAGGGATGATAGAAGAATATATTACAAAACTTAAAAATGAGGCAATTACCCTTAATTCTTATCTGATTGATATAAAGATAAAACTATCTACGGTTTTAGGGCTCCTTGATTCCTCCTGTGTGGATGGATCTAAATTATATAAAGATATCCTCTCTACTAACCCAGAGATTATTTCTTTAAAGGAAGATATTTTAAATATCTATAATAATATCCCTAGTATGAAGGAGAATACCATGCAGAAGATATTGAAGGCTGATGAATCTCAGAAAGAGAAGATATATCTCTCCACAAGATGTAGGGAGAACTATAAAAGATTGATCAGTTGTTTAATCAGTAAGGAGGAGATAGAATCCTTGCTGAGAAAGAATTCTCAGATAGTAGATAAGATAGATATGTTTAGTATGGATAGAGATATTGAGAAGGAATTACTCCATAATATTTCTTGATAGAGTTACTCAACCTTTTTATGGAGGAGATGGGGATGCCAAAAGATACAAGAGATACAAGAGATACAAGAGATAATAGATCAACAGAAATAAAGAATTCTTCACAGACATATATTATTAAAGAGGAGGATATTAGGGAATTAAGGGATTTAGCAAGAGATGCAGGCCAAGAGAGAAAGAATCTGCAGATCCTTATCGAATATATAGAGAAGAATAAAGAAGACCTTTCTGAAAAGATCAGCATGATTAGAGAGATCGATAATAGTATGCCTCTTCTTACTGGATATATTGAAAGGATTAAGAAGGAATTAGAGGATACCAGAAATATAGAAATTAGGCTGCGGGAGATACAAGGGGCTATAAAGGATATGGATACCATGTACAAAAATACCAAGAGAGAGGTTGATAATCTTAATCTCCTGACCGAGCATGTAAACAGAAAGGTCGAGAATCTCTCACTCCAGAGAGGATTAGTGGAAAAGGCTAATGAAGATATGGGGAGGCTAAATGTACTTATATGGGATATGGAATCTAAGATGAAAAGGCTCTCTGATGAGAATAAACTGGTCAGGAGGGCAGATAGAAATGTAATTAAATTAGAGAGGATGTTAGAGGATATTTCTTCCCGAGTGGAGGAGGTTAAGGATTTCAAGAATATTATGAAGGGGGCAAACGATAATATCTCAGAGCTAAAGGCTATAGTGAAGGAGATAGATTATAAGATAGAAGATGTTTCTAATAATGAATCAGTGGTTGAAGGGCTTAAAGAGGATGTGGAAAAATTGCAATCGATGCTCGAACATATGCAGGCTGATGCAGATCAACTTCTTAGACAGAACAATGTTATTGATGAGACTAGAAAGGATATAGAGATATTAACCAGAGAGATTAACAATCTGAAGATTGAGGCAAAGAATATATC
>JACRGM010000003.1 GCA_016212345.1 Nitrospinota bacterium | reverse complement strand
TATGGCTATCTACTTGAAATTAATTATTGTTTTCAATTATTACTTCCTCTCCCCTTTGGGGAGAGGATTGAGGTGAGGGGGAGATGCACCTTTATCTTCATTCCCCCCTCACCCTAACCCTCTCCCCAAGGGGGAGAGGGGACTTTATCTAAATTTATTCCGATGGCCTTACTATTGTATTGATTCATAATGCTACATCTAACCGTACAGGTCAGAATAATTCGCCTCATTAAGGGGTGTCACTGCCAAAAACCCTCATTTTCCCCTATCATCTTCAGGTCATCTCTTCTTTGATTAGATATTTCCTACTCCTTACTCCTTACTCCTTACTCCTTACTTTATCTTCAGTCTCTCCTCCCTCCAGCTCTCCTGACTGAGATTTTCCCTCCTCATTAGAACTATCTCCTTGTGATTCTACCTTAGATGTCTCTGGGAGCTGATCAGTCTTAGATGCCTCTGAGGGCTGATCAGTCTTAGATGTCTCTGAGAGCTGATCAGTCTTCTCTGGCTCTACCTTTACTGTCTCAGTAGCTTTCTCCTCTACCTTTTCTACCTTTACTGTCTCAGCCCCTTTTTCTTTTAGAGCTATAGATGATTTAGCCCCACGAGAGGAGAAGAATGTCAATGTCAAAGAGGTCACCATAAAGGCTATTGCAGCCCCAGTGGTGAGCTTACCTAAAAAGCTCCCTGCCCCTCTTGATCCAAAGATCGTACGGCTAGAACCACCAAAAGCTGCCCCCATAGATGCACCTTTACCCCTTTGTAATAAGACAATAAAGATCAGTGATAGGGTTACAATTACATGAATAATAGTTAATATGATATACACTCTACACCGCCCCTCTTATAATCTGTACAAAAGATCCTGCATCAAGACTAGCACCACCAACAAGCGCCCCATCAATCTCAGATTCTAACATCAATTCTGTTATATTTAAAGGTGTAACACTCCCCCCATATTGTATCGTAATAGAGGAGGCAATTTTATCTTCGAACATCTCTTTTATGGTATCTCTTATAAAGAGATGCATCTCATTTGCCTGGGATGGAGTAGCTGTCTTCCCTGTACCGATTGCCCACACAGGTTCATATGCTATCACAACCTTTTCCATATCCTTTTGAGTCAACCCCTTAAGACCGTCTCTAATCTGTCTTCCTACAACAGAGAATGTCCTTTTATCTTCTCTCTCTTCTATGGTCTCCCCTACACATATTATAACAGATAGATCATTTCTTAGTAATGCCTTTATCTTTTTGTTGACCGTCTCATTGGTCTCATTACAATATTGCCTCCGTTCAGAGTGACCTATTATTGTATATTTACAACCAACATCCTTTAACATCATAGGAGAGATCTCTCCAGTATATGCCCCTTTATCTTCCCAAAAGACATCTTGTCCTGCAAGGAGGATGTTACTCCCTTTAATGGCATCATTGATAACGCTTAATGCAGTAAATGGTGGACTTACTACTATCTCTATATTATCATTTATTCCTCGAACAGCCTCTTTTAACTCATTGATAAAAGACAAAGACTCTTCAATGACCTTATTCATCTTCCAGTTACCAGCGATTATCTTTTTACGATTCATCTTTTTACGATTCATATCTAAGATTACCCATACCATTATTCCTTCTTATCAGTCAAAGCATCAACACTGGGCATCTTCTTCCCTTCCAAGAGCTGAATGAATGCCCCTCCCCCAGTAGAGATATAAGAGATCTTATCAGATTCACCTGCCCTATGAACCGCTACATCTGTATCGCCTCCGCCTACAATTGTCAATGCGTATGAGTTTGCCACAGCATGAACCATAGCAAATGTCCCTCTGCTAAAGGCATCTATCTCAAATACCCCCATAGGACCATTCCAGATGACTGTCTTTGCATTATGGAGTACCTCTGAAAATAATATAGTTGTTGCAGGTCCAATATCTAGAGCCATCCAGTCATGGGGTATCTCCTGAGCCGGGACAACCTTACTTTGTGCCCTTCCATCACACCTCTCTGCAACAACAAAATCTACTGGGAGATAAAATTTTACCCCTTTCTCCTTTGCCTTTTTCATGATTTGGGGTACCTCATTCAACATATTATCTTCAACAAAGGATGCCCCAACATCATTACCAAGTGCCTTCAAGAAGGTACATGCAAGTCCACCCCCGATTATTACCTTATCTACCTTTTCCTGAAGATTCTTTATAACCCCTATCTTCCCAGATGCCTTTGAACCCCCTAATATTGCCACAAAGGGTCTCATAGGGTCTAATACCGCCATATTGAAATAGTCTATCTCCTTCTTTAATAAAAATCCAGCCGCAGCTATAGAGACATATTTGGTTATGCCGACTGTAGAGGCATGGGCACGATGTGCTGTGCCAAAGGCATCATTTATATAGACATCTGCCAAACTTGCAAGCTCTTTTGAAAAATTACCATCGTTTTCTGTCTCTTCCTTATGAAACCGCAGATTTTCTAGAAGTAGGACATCCCCATTTTCCATCTCATCCACAAGTTCTTTCACCCCTGGACCAATACTATCATCAGCCATCTTTACCTTCTTGTCAAGGAGTCTCTGTAGTCTCTTTAATATCAGATTAAGGCTCATATTTGGGGCCACCCTTCCATTAGGTCGTCCAAGGTGAGAGGCGAGAATTACCTTAGCCCCTTCATCGATAGCATAGTTTATGGTCGGAAGTGTAGCCTTGATACGGGTATCATCTGTTATGTTTCCATACTGATCAATAGGGACATTAAAGTCTACCCTAATAAGGCATCTCCTCCCTCTCAGATCAACATCTTCTATAGTCAGCTTATTCATAGAAAATCCCTTTCTATAATCCCTTTTTCCCTATAAAGATGGCCAAGTCTCTCACCTTGCAGGAATAACCCCACTCATTATCATACCAGGCTAGGACCTTTACCATCTTATCACCGATTACCTTGGTTAATTGACCATCAACAATTGAAGAACTCGAATTACCATTAAAATCTACTGAGACGAGTGGTTCATTACAAAATTCAAGAATACCTTTCATCTCGTTCTGTGACGCCTTCAAGAGGGCATCATTCACCTCATATACTGTGATATCCTTCTCAAGCTCAGCTACAAGATCTACTATAGAGACATTAGGTGTTGGGACCCTAATTGCCATCCCATCTAACTTCCCTTTCAGTTGAGGTAGGACCAAAGAAACAGCCTTAGCTGCCCCTGTGGTAGTAGGTATCATCGATTGACATGCTGCCCTTGCCCTTCTAAGATCCTTATGAGGCAAATCAAGGAGGCTTTGATCATTAGTATATGAATGTATTGTTGTCATCAGCCCTCTCTTGAAACCAAAATTATTTAGTAATACCTTGGCAATAGGTGCCAGACAATTTGTTGTACAAGATGCATTTGATATGATATGATGAATATTTCGATTATAATCTCCATCATTAACACCCATAACTATTGTAATATCTGGCTCCTTTGCAGGGGCGGATATAATTACCTTATTTGCCCCGGCCTTCAGATGTTTAGAGGCATTCTCCCTATCCACGAATAGGCCTGTTGATTCTATAACAATCTGAACACCTAACTCTTTCCACGGTAGTTGAGCAGGATCCTTGATAGCAAGTATCTTTATCTTATTACTATTGACTACGATTGTATCACCTTCAGCCATCACCTCAGCATCAAGGATACCATGAACACTATCATATTTTAGTAAATGAGCGAGTGTTCTAGCATCAGTAAGGTCATTTACTGCTACAAATTCGATATCTCTAATCCCAAGAGATGCCCTCAGGATGTTTCTTCCTATCCTCCCAAAACCATTTATCCCTATTCTAATACCCATTATTATCCTCCTTTATTTATAAGATTATATCGTAGCTATTCCTCTATTAATCCTCATTGAAGAATTTAGTATACATCATGATAAAAATAAGTCAACCATTTTCCTCAAAATGGAAAAATCTTAACAACATTTCAAAAAATGGTGAGTGCTAACAGATTTGTTAACACCTAACTACAAATAAATCAGCAAGACAGGAAAATTGTTAACGGGGTGTTAACAGAGGAATGGTAGAAATGGGTTGTTTTGTTAACAAATAAGATACTACAAAACAATAGAGTTATTTTGAAAAAAATAGGAGGGCTAAATACCATCAGGAAGAGTAAACTTTACCGCATCTGCAACCACCCATGAGTTTGCATTGTCTAATAAGGTTACACGCTCTGTTCCATCATCAATAAAGTTAAAAATCCCCAAGCTTACCCATTGACCACCATTTACGCTCCGGTCTACAAGTATTGTGTTAGATAAACCAGCATGGTTAATGGTAAACGGCATATTGGCAACAGTAGTGATATTACCTGTTGGATACCATATAAATACCTCATAAAACCCAGGACCATCTATCAGTTCAGCATCCCAGATAGCTTGATTACTACCAGTACCACCACTAGGACTACCAGCATACAGGAAGTCATTATCATAGAAATCAGGCGCTGCAGTAGATGTATGCCATGTGCCTATTACACTAAAGCCGGGATCAGTGTTGTCTACAATACCATCCGCTACGCCATCCACTATTACCCTGAACCCGTTATGCAATATTCCAACCTCGCCACCAGGGTTTGTTACGAAAATATTATAGGCGCCCTCTGGTAGATCTGCGGGGATAGTGGCAGTTATAGTAGTAGAATCCTCTACATTGCTGTCTAATAATTGAGGCGCCATTATTATTTGAAGACCTGAATCCCCATCAGCCACATATGCATAACCATCTGAAACATAGACACCACTAGCCCTAGTCCAATCCAACCTACCTGGTGTATAAACATAGCTTATGATTTTAGGGCTAGATGGAATATTTATATCTATTAATTGTAAACTTGATCCTCCAGTTACATATGCATAATTGCCTGAGACATAGACATTATTGGCCTCACCTGGTGTGATAACAGAGCCTATAATTGTAGGACTGGAGGGGGTGCTTATATCTATCACACTAAGACTACCATCATCAAAAGGAAGACCACCTATCCCTGCCACATATGCATAGTTCCCTGAAACATAGACATCATTAGGATAACCTAGTGTATAAACATGGGCTATGATTGTAGGACTAGATGGGGTGCTGATATCTATTACCTGTAAACCTAAAAACCAATCAGCCACATATGCATAGTTCCCTGAAACATAGACACCATATGCATAATCTAATGTATCAATGGAGCCTATGATAGAAGGACTGGAGGGGGTGCTGATATCTATTACATAAAGAGTATCATTATTCCAACCCCACCAAGGAGCAAGATCT
>JACRGM010000121.1 GCA_016212345.1 Nitrospinota bacterium | reverse complement strand
TCTTCGGAAAAGGCCTTTTATGTCCGTGAGATGTTTTCTTCTATATCTCACAGATACGACCTTCTAAACAGATTATTGAGTCTTGGTAGGGACAGATACTGGAGGGGGTTTGCTGTAAGCCAACTCTCTTCTATGACCGGTGGGGTCTATTTAGATGTTGCCACTGGTACAGCCGATGTAGCCCTGGAGATAGCAAAGAGAGGGTCTATCAATACAAGGGTAATAGGTGTGGATTTCAGTGAAAAGATGGTGGGGTTAGGTAGGAAAAAGATAAAAAGAGATGGGTTTGAGGATAGGATTGGACTAAGCCTTGCAGATGCACAAGACCTTCCATTTAGGAATGGATTCTTTGATGGCGTTATTGTAGCCTTTGGTATACGGAACCTATCTGATCCACTGATAGGGATAAAGGAGATGAGGAGGGTTGTAAAGGGGGGAGGGAGGGTTGTAATCCTGGAATTTACTATTCCGACAAATCCCATTTTCAGGGGGATATATTATCTTTACTTTAAGAGAGTACTTCCTCTGATAGGGGGTATAATATCTGGTAAGAGGTATGCCTATCACTATCTCCCTACATCTGTAATGGAATTTCTTGATCAGGGGGGATTAAAAGGGATGATGGAGGATGCGGGTCTAAATAATGTAAGGTATCATAATCTTACCTTCGGGATAGTTGCCGTATATGTTGGGGTAAGGTGAGAATGATTCAATTTTTTAATTTGACGAAGACCTTTTTGTTGTTTATAATAAAGATAAATGAAAGATAAATATGCTAGGGGTGTTATTGACTGAGAACCTTTTACTGGCCTACCCTAAGATATTAGGGAGTCATAGAGGTAACCCTCTGAACCTGATCTGGGTAATTCCAGCGTAGGGAAGCGGTTAAAGTCTTAAAAGTTGAGATGATATTATAGGCCGTATTTCCACAGAGGGATACGGTCTTTTTTATTAATTATTAAGGAGGTAAGCAATGTCAGAGAAAGAAAAAGAAAAAAAGAAGATATTCGCAGAGGTTGGAGAGAAGGAGATCACAAGGGCAATAGTTGAGGGATTTGCGAAGAGGTTTTGTGAATATGTGGAGAGTGATGTAATAATAGTTGGAAGCGGACCAAGTGGGCTTATGGCAGGAAAGGAGCTTGCTGAGAGTGGGGTAAAGGTCCTCATAATCGAACGGAACAACTATCTTGGTGGTGGATTCTGGATAGGTGGGTATCTTATGAATAAGGTGACCGTGAGGAGACCTGGAGAGAGGTTCCTAGATGAGTTAAAAGTGCCGTATGAAAAGGTATCAGAGGATCTATTCATGGCCGATGGCCCCCATGCCTGCTCTAAGCTGATCAGCGCTGCATGTGATGCAGGTGTTATGATCATAAATATGACAATGTTTGATGACATAGTCTTGAGGGAGGGGAACAAGGTAGCAGGTGTAGTGATAAATTGGACACCAGTATCTGCCATGCCGAGGGAAATAACCTGTGTTGACCCTGTAGCCCTTGAATCAAAGATGGTCGTAGATGCTACAGGACATGATGCCTGCGTTGTATCCAAATTAGAGGAGAGGGGGCTTATCAAGACAAAGGGATTTGGTGCAATGTGGGTAGAGGTATCTGAAGATATAGTAGTTGAGTACACAGGAGAGGCATATCCGGGTCTGGTGGTCATGGGGATGGCAGTAGCTACCCTCTATGGTCTGCCAAGGATGGGGCCTACCTTTGGAGCCATGCTCTACTCTGGAAGGAAAGGTGCAGGGATTATAAAAGATAAGCTTAATGAGTACAAAAAATAAGATACCATCTTTTATTCATATATATGGCAAAGGTTCTATAAAGAATCCGAATCTTGATATCCTTGCATCAGAGATAAGTGATAGAGTGCCTGGAATAGGTATTGATATTAGAGAGGATATCTTTTCCTATCTCTTTTCTTTAATTGAAGAGGGGAAGAGAAGGGATATGGTAGATTCTCTGGCAAGGATGCTGGCAGGTATCAGGGTGCTTGATCCTGCTAAAAAGGGGTTAAATCCAGATCCCATCTATGGGGAGATAGATTATGAGAGGAGAAAGATACTCAATCAATCATCAAGCTCTATAGGGGTATTTTACGATGGATTCGAACTAGGGGGAATACTTTACTCCATAATCCCAAAGGGGGAACAGAATCTAAGACATCTTCATATAATCTTTACTAATCAGCTCTTTGCTACATGGGATGAGAATGATCTGAGGTATCATACAAGGGTTGCTATATATGGAGTTCTATCTATTATATCTATTACAGGGATGGTGGAGGCACCAGCAAAACCAAGAGAATACTATCTTGCCCGACGGTTTTATACTCGGGATCAACTATCACTAACCGAATTCAAAAGAGGGATTGGAGAGAGATTCATAGAATATGATGATAAGCGTATGACTGATGTAATGAAGGGATATATAATGCAGTCTCTATTTTATTATCTTATAGGCTCTCCATTTTGTGAGGATAGATCATGCAGATTATTTAATGCCCACTGGCAGGAAGAGGTAATAAATGCCCAACTTGATGGGGATCATGAATATTGTGAGACCCATAGGAGGATATTAGATAAGGTGAGGGAGAGATGAGTACTCAATTAAAGGATGCGAGATCAGGGAATATAACATCCGCAATGAGAAAGATAGCTAACTCTGAAGGGGTAACACCTGAGTTTATAAGAGAGGGTGTGGCAAAAGGTAACATTGTTATACCCTATAATAATAGCCATAGGGATATAAAACCTATTGGCATAGGAAAGGGATTAAGGACAAAGATCAATGCCAATATAGGTACATCAGGGGATGATGTTGATATAGATAAGGAGTTAGAAAAGCTGAATGTTGCGGTCAAGGCAGGGGCAGATACTATTATGGATCTTAGTACAGGTGGAGACACTGACAGGATCAGAAAGATTATTATAGAGAAATCCCCTCTCCCTGTAGGGACTGTTCCTATATATCAGTCTGCATGCGAGAATCTCAAGAAGGGTGGGAGAATATCAGATATCTCTGTGGATGATATATTCAATGTAATAGAGAGACATGGGAAGGATGGTGTTGACTTTATCACTGTCCATTGCGGTGTTACATTAGAGACACTGGATAGAATGGAGAGGGAGGGGAGACTACTAGATGTTGTTAGTCGTGGCGGTTCCCTCCTTATTAAATGGATGAGGTATAGAAAGGAGGAAAATCCCTTATATACCTATTATGACAGATTATTGGAGATTGCTAGGGAATATGATATGACACTCAGCCTAGGAGATGGTTTCCGTCCCGGGTGTCTTGCAGATGCTACAGATAGAGGACAGGTACAAGAAACAATACTTCTTGGCGAGTTGGCAGATCGTGCGAGGAAGGGAGATGTGCAGGTGATGATCGAGGGCCCTGGTCATATGCCCATAAATCAGATAGAGGCCAACATACTCATTCAGAAGAGGTTGTGTCATGATGCACCGTTCTATGTACTCGGTCCGTTGGTGACCGATATTGCCCCAGGTTATGACCATATTACCTCAGCAATAGGTGGGGCAATTGCAGCCTCTGCTGGTGCAGATTTTCTATGTTATGTAACCCCATCTGAGCATCTGAGGCTTCCTACTATAGAGGATGTTAAGGAAGGTGTTATAGCCTCGAGGATTGCAGCCCATGCTGCTGATATTGCAAAGGGTGTAAATGGGGCAATCGACAGGGATATCAGGATGGCTAGGATGAGGAAGGAACTGAACTGGGATGAGCAGATAAACCTATCACTTGATCCAGAAAAGGCAAAGAGAATGAGAAGTGAGAGCCCACCATCTGAAGATGATGTCTGTACAATGTGCGCCTCCTTATGTGCCATAAAGATTGGGCAGGGAGTTTAGCAACGCCTTTATCTGAAAATCTATACTTGATTTTTAACCACCCTTTGCTATACTAATCTCTATGGTTCTGAAGAAAAAACAGATTAAATTCCTTGTAGGGTCACTGGCTATACTCCTTGCTGTCATCTATCTAGTTATCACAGGGATAAGCAAGACATCAGTATATTATCTGACTGTTAGTGAGCTTAAAACTAAAGGTGAATCTATATATGGAGAGGGGGTGAGGGTATCAGGTAAGGTGGTGGAAGGCTCTATCCAGCGTGATCCGGCCTCCTTTAGGGTAGACTTTAAGATCACGGATGATTATAAGGATATAGAGGTAAGCTATGTAGGTATTGTCCCAGATCTCTTTAAAGAAGGGAGGGAGGTTGTTGTGGAGGGAAAGATTGATCCTACAGGTCTATTCAAGGCCACTACATTGCTAACTAATTGCCCTTCTAAGTATAAGCCTGAGGTTACAGATTAATATAGATTTTCAGATAATAAATTACACAAGGATAGAGGGAGAAATCCGAGTAAGGCACTGCGCAGAAATAAGTTGTACATATGGCGCAGAATTTTGGTTCGTCTTCAAGGCGCACCAAAGGGCGCATATTATTAATATGTAACCT
>JACRGM010000119.1 GCA_016212345.1 Nitrospinota bacterium | reverse complement strand
GAGAGTAAGGTACTTGCAGAGCTAAAGAGATTGGAAAATAAATGGAGGGGTGAAAAGGATATAGATATAAGAGAAGAGAAAGAGACAACGGAAAAGAGTAATAATACCTTGGAGGAATTGAGGGAATTAGAAAAGAAGTGGGCAGAAGAGGGGATGAGGAATGATATAAAGGTACAGGAGAAGAGAGGGGAGGGAATGAATGTCAAAAAAGAGGGGACAATAGGAGGTGGGTATAGTAGTCTAACAATGGAGGATATGGATAGATTTCCCGGACTACACGATTATTATGATGGTATTGAGAAGATCATATATGCAAATTGGAAGACACCACTCCTATCTACCCAACTTGACATTACAGATAAGAGGAAGAGAGTGATTGTCTCTTTTACGATATTAAAGGATGGTAAGATCCACTATCCTATTATTAAGAGTTCTTCGGGTAATATTGTACTGGATCGGTTTGCTATAAAGGCTGTAAATGATTCTAGCCCTTTACCGCCGCTCCCCCCTTCCTATAATAAATCCTCTCTTTCTGTTTCGATAGGGCTTGTGTATGAATGATACAGAAGGGGGGCATCATTGAGGAAGATATTATGGTGGCAGTTTGTGGTATTAATGGTCTTTATATATGGAGGGGTAGCCTATGCAGAGGACGAGATCTATCTGGAGATATATAAAAGGATTCCAAGAAAGATCAAGATTGCTATCCCTGATTTTACCGTAGAAAAAAAGGATATTGATATAACAGATATACCAGATATACCAGAAAAGGCCTTCAATATCCTGACCAATGATTTGATATATAGTGGTATATTTGATATAGTGAAAGGGACTGTTGATAGAAAGGATGAAAAGATTGACTTTAAGGAGTGGGGGATTCTTGGCGCACAGGCCCTGGTGAAAGGGAGATGTTATATTGATAAAGATAGGGTCTCTTTTAAACTCTGGCTTTACAATGTATCTGAAGAGAACTACCTTTTTGGAAAGGAATATTCTGGGAATACGGAACAACTCCGTATGATAATGCACACATTTGCCAATGATATTATATATCATCTAACTGGGGAAGAAGGGGTAGCTGATACAAAGATAGCATTTGTCTCATCCTCTTCAGGGTATAAAGAGATATATATTATGGATTATGATGGATATAATATAGAGAGATTGACCAATGATAAATCAATAGTCCTTTCCCCTGCATGGTCGCCAGATGGAAGAGAGATCGCCTTTACCTCATATCTTCATAAGAATCCTGATCTATATATAATACAGGCCAATAGGTTAAATAAGAGGTCTATATCAAAACGGCCTGGGTTAAATGCACTTCCTGTATGGTCACCAGACGGTAAAAGGATAGCCCTTGTTTTAAGCAAGGATGGTAACTCAGAGATATACACAATGAATATTGATGGAAAAGGGCTCAATAGGTTAACTAACCACAGAGGGATAGATGCATCCCCTGCATGGTCGCCAGATGGAAGAGAGATTGCCTTTACCTCTGATAGGGGAGGTACTCCGCAGATATATATAATGGATGCAGAGGGAGAAGGGAAAGGAGTAACAAGGATTACATATAGTGGAAATTATAATGATCTCCCTTCGTGGTCCCCAGATGGAAAGCTGATAGTTTATACCTCTAGACAAAATGGATGTTTTGAGATATGCGTATTGGATGTCAGGAGTAGAAGATCGTATATATTAACCGGTGGTTATGGAGAGAAGGAGAATCCAACATGGTCCCCTGATGGCCGTCTTATTGCCTTCAGCTTAAAAGAAAAAGGGGAGTCCAATATATATGTTATGAATGCAGATGGTACAGGTCAGAGGAGGCTAACTTTTTTGAAAGGAGGTGTAAATTATAGTCCTTCCTGGTCACCGAGATTGAGGAGATAGTTAGTTAATCAGCATAAATTTACTATCTCTGAAAGTACAAGTTAGGTTATAGGTTATAGGGTGGGTGGCATGGACAAACTTGTTTGTCCGTGCTTTTGTTGGAGGGTGAAAGGGTATTTTCAGAGGAAGGTTAAAATGGAGTGTAATGGTCTAAGAAACTTTAAAAAAGAGGAGATAATGCTATGAACATGAATAAGATGTTAAGGTCGTTGTTATTAGTTGTAGGGTTAAGTGTATTAATTGGTTTCATAGGAGGGTGTACCAAAAAGATGATACGGGCTGGAGAAGAGAAGAGGCCCCCTATGGAGGGAATTGGGGAAGGGAGGATTGGAGAAGAGGGAGTTGAGAGGCCAGAAGGGGGAGAAGAGATGGTGAAAAAGGCCCCAGAGGAGATGGAATTTGTCTCTATTAGTGCCTTGAAGGATATATATTTCGATTTTGATAAATCCAATATAAAACCGAGTGAAAGGGAGGTACTAAACAAAAATGGAGAATGGTTGAAGGATAATCCTAATGTCAGGGTTCAGATAGAGGGTCATTGCGATGAAAGGGGAACAAATGAGTATAATATAGCACTTGGTGAGAGGAGGGCTGTATCTGCGAGGGACTATCTCTTATCACTCGGTATATCTTCTGAGAGATTATATACTGTTAGCTATGGTGAAGAGAAGCCAGCATGTACCGAACAGAATGAAAGTTGTTGGTGGCAGAACAGAAGGGCACACTTTCTTGTGGGAAAGTAAAGATCTATAGATTTTCAGATAATAAATTACACAAGGATAGAGGGAGAAATCCGAGTAAGGCGTACAGAGCGGTACGCCGTCGAGGATTTCGACTGATAACGCCGTGTAATTTGTTAGATGGAAATCTATATCTGCTCAAGATTCCTCCGAAAACAGGTCAGGCCTCCTTCCTGACAAGGCCAGGGTGAGAGGCCTCGGCTGTTTTCATCTTTCTTTGCTGTGATATCGAGGGAAGGTAATCTATGCATAAGAGATCATTTTTTTTATTTTTTATATTATTATCTTTTTTGGCGATACCCATCTTAAGTTGGGGAAGGTTGCAGAATATTAAACAAAAGGAGTGGGATGTCCTTAAGCAAAACCAGGCTGATTTAAAGGCGGATATAGAAGGGATAATGGAGAATATAGAGAGGATTCATGGAAAGATCGAGGAGTATGAGGTCAATACTCTGAGGAGGATAGATGATATCAATCAAAAGATATTGCAATATACAAATACCATTCAATCCAACCTATCAGATATGAGGAAGAGAGATGAATTGGGGGATAGGAAGAGAGAGCAGGATGAAATGGTAGCCAGAGATCGCCTCAATAAAGATCTTGAGGCGATAAACATGAAGATAGGAGAATTAACTACTGTCTATAAGATGGGTATAGAAAATGAAGGTAGGAGAGAAGAGGAAAAGATCAAGATCCTTAATGAAAATCTTAAGTCCATAAATGAAAAGATAGCCACCTTGACTTCTATTTATAGGAAGAGTATAGAGGAGATAGTAAAGAGAGAAGAGACGATGATCAAAGGCCTTGAGGAGAAAATAGGATCTCTAGGTTTGAGCATAAAGAAATTATCTGATAGATATGAAGATATCAATAAATTACCTAATTCTATTATAGATAAAAGATCAGGGGATAAAAAGGCTGACTCAAAGCCTATTACCACTGATACAGTCCCAAAGAAGAAATGAAGATATTTGTTCGTTCAAGAAGAGGCTCCCTTATGACTATTATATTGACCATATTATTATGTATCTCGAGTGTAATTGCTAGAGCTCAAGAGTCTTTTGACAAGGGTATCAGTGTAACAAAAAAGATAGCGATCTTGGAAAGGTCTCTCTCTGTTATAAAAAAGGAGATATCAAGAGATCAGGAGATCTCTTCTTGGGTATTAAATACTATTGCCTTAACACAGACTAGAGAGTTACTAAAAAAGGATATACCTGAAAAAGAGAAGATCATAGAAGACCTTAAACAGGGATTTCCTGGCGATTTGGATAAGGCAATATCACTCATAAAGGATAGTATTGAAAAAGAAAAAAGGATTGTTGATGCAGTACCTATAGATACATTTCACCAGCAGGTTGCAAAAAATACCATTAATGAGGGGATAGGTACAAAAAAGGAGATATTAAAGATACTTGAAGACAAATTAAAGGAATTATCCCCCCCTTCCCCATGAAAAACCAGAAAACGATCACATAATGAAAAACCAGAAAACTATCATCTATATTGCCAATAGGGATGAATTTCACTCCTATTTATTAAGCCAACCTTATAATATATATGCTGTTACTGAAAAAGAAGGAAGATATGTATTTGCAGATGTAAATGAAATCAATGATCCGGGCGATAAGTATACACCAACCCTATTACCCCCAAAGAAATATCTATATCCGGATGAGTGGATACTCTTTCGTTTTAAAAGGGGAAGAGAAGAGATCTTTGAGATTGAAGATAAAGAGAAGAGGATTCTCTTTGGTGTCAGACCATGTGATATAAATGCTATAAACCTTATGGATAAGATATTCAGTGATGGTTATAATGATAACTATTATGCGAAGAGGAGAAAGGATACGATATTAATAGGGATTGACTGCTTTTCCCCATGCGATGATCACTCCTTTTGTTACAGCGTAGGACATCTTGATGTAAAAGAGGGGTATGATCTCTTACTTAAGGATATAGGAACAGCCTATTTTGTCTCGATCGGTTCAAAGAGGGGAAGGAGATTGATGACCAAATTTACAAAGGTTAGAGAGACGACCCCTCATGATATAGAACAGATAAGGGAGATCGAAAAGAAAAAGGAAGGTATGTTTATAAATAAGTTTAAGACAAAGGTTGATAACCTTCCCCTTCTCTTCAGATCATCTATCTCTTCACCTATATGGGAAGAATTGGGAGAGAGGGATCTTGGGTGTGGGGCATGTAATATTGATTGTCCAACATGTTACTGCTTTGATATTCAGGACAAACTTGAACTTAATATAGAAGATGGTAGAAGGGTGAGAGATTGGGATGGGTGTATGTTACGGGATTTTACCCTTGTGGGAAGTGGTGAGATATTTAGAGCAAGTAAGGCTGATCGGTTGAGACATAGATTTAATAGAAAATTTCATTATCTGATGAATGTATATAAGAAATCACATTGTGTTGGTTGTGGACGATGTGCAAGGGATTGTCTTGCCAGGATAAGCCCTGTTGAGGTAGTGAATTCATTGATGGTTTAATGACTCAATTTTCGATTTACGATTGTTGATTTTAGAGCCGAGAATGAGTGAAAGACTATTTCAGACAATAGACTTAGACATGAGACCAGAGATAATGAAGGATAACAACAACAGCAGCAACATCTTTCGGCCTCAAGTAGGAGAGATCATCAAGGTTGACAGGTTTACTAATCTTGAGAAGAGGTTTACTATCAGGTTGAAGAGGGATTCATTGAGGTTCTCCCCGGGCCAATTTATAATGGTATCTATACTCGGAATAGGAGAGGCCCCTATCTCCCTCAGCTCTTCCCCAACAGATAAAGGAGAATTCGAGATCTGTGTCCGCAAGATGGGGAGTGTAACCTCCTATCTTCATAATTTAGAGGTTGGGGATACCCTTGGTATAAGAGGACCTTATGGTAATGGTTTCCCAGTTGAAGAGGTGTATGGGAAGGATCTTCTCTTTGTTGCCGGTGGTCTTGGGATAATCCCACTCCGTTCATTTATTAAATATTCCCTTGAAAACAGGGATAGATTCAATGATATATTGATACTCTATGGTGCTAAAAATCCTGGAGAGCTCCTCTTTGTAGATGAGCTTAAGGAATGGGGTAATAGAGGAGATATCGGTCTTAAGCTTACAGTTGATAGACCTGATGAGAGATGGAGAGGGCACATAGGTGTAATAACCAGGTTGATTTATTCGGCTGAGATTAATCCAGATAACACATATGCATTTATTGTAGGCCCCCCAGTGATGTTTAAGTATGTTATTATGGAGCTCAATGCTGAGGGTATTACAGATGATAAGATGTATCTGTCACTGGAGAGACATATGAAATGTGGTATTGGAAAATGTGGACACTGTCAGATAAATAATAGATATGTGTGTATGGATGGACCTGTGTTTAGATATTCACAGATAAAGAATCTATCTGAGGCGTTATGAAGAGACCGAGAGTAGCCTTTTTCGATTTTACCTGTTGTGAAGGGTGTCAACTAGAGGTCTCCAATCTGGAAGATAGATTGATAGATCTCACAAAACTTGTTGATATAGTTATGTTCAGAGAGGTGATGTCTGAAAAAGATGATACCTATGATATCGCCTTTGTAGAAGGGGGTATCAGTAGAGAGACCGATATCCCAAGGTTGGAAGGAATCAGAAAGAGGGCAGAGATACTTGTTGCCATTGGGTCGTGTGCGGCTATAGGTGGTATTAATTGTATTAAAAACTTTAAGGACTTGGAAGAGGTTAAAAAGATCGTTTATGGGAGGGATGCCAGGTATTTTGATACTATCTTGGCTCAACCTATTGATGCTGTTGTAAAGGTTGAGCATTATCTCTATGGTTGTCCTATGATTAAAGAGGAATTTTTAGATCTTATCACATCATTAATCTCAGGGAAAAGACCCGTTGTACCCAATTATCCTGTCTGTATTGAATGTAAGCTACAGGAGAATCTCTGTATGTTTCATAAAGGGGTCTATTGCCTTGGACCAATAACACGGGGAGGTTGTAAGGCAATATGTATCACCTACGGGAATAGCTGTGAGGGATGCAGAGGGCTGGTAGATGATGTAAATATAAACTCTCAAACAGATATAATGAAGGAACATGGTTTAAGTCTAGATGATGCCTTGAGTAAGTTCAAGTTGTATGGGGGATATTTGCGATGATTAATTCTCGATTTTCGATTTAAAATGGAGATTTCTCTACACTTCACTAACTATGCACAATATACATGAACATATAGATCATATCACTAGGATAGAGGGTCACGGTAATCTAGTGATCAATATTCAGGATGGCAAGATTGAGGAATTAAGACTTGATATTGTTGAGGCCCCCCGTTTCTTTGAGGCAATGCTGGTAGGCCGATCCTATGAGGAGGCCGTGCACATTACATCAAGGATATGTGGTATATGTGCTGTGACTCATACCACTGCATCACTAAAGGCCTTAGAATCTGCCTTTGGAATAGTACCTGATGATCAGACCATAAAGCTCAGGAGGTTAATGTGTAATGGTGAGATAATCCAAAGCCATATATTACACCTTTATATCTTAGCTGCCCCTGATTTTTTTGGAGTAAAGAGTATATTCCCTCTGATTAAGACCAATGAGGATATAGTAAAAAGGGCATTTAGACTAAAAGGGCTTGCCAATGATCTATGTAAGGTTATTGGGGGACGACATACCCATCCCTGTTCAATGGTGGTAAATGGTTTTACGAACCTGCCAAAGAAGGGAGATATTAGTCTGATTTTAGAGCGATTTAAAGATACCTATCAGGATGTCGAAGAGACTGTTTCACTCTTTAGAGATATAAGATTCCCTGATTTTAACAGAAAGACAGAATATCTCTCTTTGGATGGAGGACCACAATACAACTTTTATGATGGTACTATAAAATCATCATTTGGTTGGACGATTGCCCCTAAACTCTACCGGGATGTGATTAAGGAGTTTGTAGTGAATAACTCAACAGCTAAATTTGCTAGATCTTCCACTGATTCATATATGGTAGGTGCCCTGGCTAGGACAAATAATAATTTTGATAAATTGAATAAGAGGGCAAAGGAGGTTGCCTCTGAATTGGGATTCACATCCCTATCTTTTAATCCCTTTATGAATAATATTGCTCAGCTGATAGAGATAGTACAATGTATAGATGATACTATTGAATTACTAGAGGATGTCCTGGGAGAGGATTTGAAGGCGAAGATGCCATTGGATAGGGATGGGAGGATAAAAGGAGGGGTTGGTGTGGGTGCTGTTGAGGCCCCAAGGGGTACACTCTATCATGAGTATGAGATAGATGAAAAGGGGATAATAACAGGGGCTAATTGTATAATACCCACAGCCCAGAATCTAAATAATATACAACTCGATCTTCAGGCCTTTGTACCAATGATCATTGATAAAGATAAGGAGGAGATCATCCATAATATTGAGATGCTTATAAGGGCATACGACCCATGTATCTCCTGTGCAACACATATATTACATGTGGAGTTTATT
>JACRGM010000109.1 GCA_016212345.1 Nitrospinota bacterium | reverse complement strand
TTTCCCCACTACCAAATTCGATAATGACAATTTTGAGCCTCCTCTCATGCCTTTAAAAAACCTTGGGGTCTGGGGCAGAGCCCCAGAAAAAAGTAGCTTATTTTTAACTTGAAAAATTCCGATTCACGGTGAACCAGGACACTTTTTAAAAACGATGATTATGATATTCTTATAATAAAAACCAATATAAGTAATTGTCATATAAAGAGAAAATCATTGTAGACACCAAAGAAATTTAAATTTTCCTTAAATATCAATAGGTTAGCTTATATGTAAGAGGTGAACATCAATTAAAGAGATTGAATAGCTTATCGAAAGAGATTGAATAGCTTATCGAATCCACTCTTCTCGAGCCTTGATACTGCCTCAAGTTCACCGGCATCAAGCCATATCCCTTCACATCCAGAACACTTATCCACCTTTATCCCCTTGTAATCAATCTCTATCAGCTCCATACCACATTTAGGACATCTCATGTAATGGAGTTCCTTTAATCTCTTCTTTTCTTCCTCTGCAAGCCTCTTCTGTTTTTCTTCTTCGATCTTCCTCTTTCTTTCATACTCCATCCTTACAAAATATTCTTCCTCTTTCTCGCTCGGTTTTATTGGCATAACTACCTCCTTCCATCATTCCGTCATCTTAATAAACTCATCTTCATCAATTATAGTGATTCCGAGTTCCTTTGCCTTATCATATTTGGAACCAGGGTCTCTTCCCACTACTACATAATCTGTCTTCTTTGTAACAGAGGAGGTGACCAAACCCCCAAGTCTCTCTATTATCTCCTTTGCCTCCTCCCTAGTGAATCTCTCTAATGTCCCTGTGAGGATAAATTGCTTTTCCTTTAGAATATCCTCTCTCTTCTCCTCTCTCTTCTTATGCATAGCCACCCCAGCATCTTTAAGCTTCTTTAATACCCTACGGTTCTCCTCCTGCAAAAAGAAGACTACCGTACTCTCAGCCACCCTATGGCCTATCTCTGGGATAGATTCTAATTCCTCCCTCTTGGCCTCCATAAGATCATCCATAGATGAATACCCATGGGAGATGATCTGTGCTATCCTCTCCCCTACATAACGTATTCCAATGGCATAAAGGAGTCTCTGAAATCCCGCATCCTTGCTCTTTTCAATAGCATTCAGGAGATTTTGGGCAGACTTTTCAGCCATCCTCTCAAGACTAGTTAGGGTCGCAAGATCAAGGGAATAGATATCTGCAACATCCTTCACAAGATTCTTCCCTACCAATTGATCTATTATAGCAGGCCCAAGATGATCTATATCCATAGCGGTTCGTGATGCAAAATGATGCAATCTCTCTTTTAATTGGGCTGGACATGCAGAACCAGTACACCTTGCAACAACCTCCCCCTCAGGTCTGAAGACAGATGCCCCACAAACTGGACATCTATCTGGCATCTTAAACTGAACCTCATCCCCTTCTCTCTTCTCCTTGATTACCATCACGACCTTAGGGATTACATCTCCACCTTTTTCTATAATAGCAGTATCCCCGATCCATATATCTTTCCGTATTATCTCATCTTCATTGTGGAGGGTAGCCCTCTTTATTGTAGAACCAGCGAGTTTTACAGGTTTAAGTATAGCCACCGGTGTAAGTGAACCTGTTCTCCCTACCTGCACAATTATATCCTCTATCCTTGTGGTTGCCTGCTCAGCCTGATATTTATATGCTATAGCCCAGCGAGGATGTTTTGTTGTGCTACCCAGTATCTTCTGATGCTCTAATGAATTTACCTTTATCACCAGACCGTCTACATCATAATTGAGATCATCCCTCTTTTCACGCCATACCTCTACATAATGCATAACCTCCTGAAGATCCCTGCAGAAGAGAGTATTAAGATTCGTCTTAAAACCGAGACGATTAAGTGCCTGCAAGGATTCAAGATGGGTCTTAAATATGGGATCCCTCACATAACTGACATTATATAAGAAAATATCGAGTGGACGTGAGGCAGTGATAGACGGATCTAAATGACGGAGAGAGCCTGCTGCCGCATTTCTAGGATTGGCAAAGAGGGGTTCACCCCTATCTTCGCGTTCTCTATTAATCGTCTCAAACCCCTGATGGGTAAGAAATACCTCACCACGGACCTCTATATAACTAAGGGAAGGACTATTTATCTCTATCTTAAGAGGTATGGACATTATAGTCCTCATATTTTGTGTTATATCCTCCCCCCTTATCCCATCCCCCCTGGTAGCCCCTCTAACGAGGATGCCATTCTCATAGATAAGGGCAACTCCCAGGCCGTCTATCTTCAATTCGACAATATATTCTGGTTCCTCTCCCTTAAGACCCTTTTTTACCCTTGTATCAAAGTCGATAAGCTCATCATAAGAATAGGCATTATCCAGACTGAGCATCGGAATCATATGCTCTACGGTCTGGAATTTCTCAGCAGGTTCACCTCCCACTCTCTGTGTAGGGGAGTCAGGGGTGATAAATTGAGGATAGGAATTCTCTAATTCCTTTAGTTCCCTTAATAATCTATCGTACTCATAGTCGGATATCTCAGGATTATCCTCTATATAATATCTCCTCTCATGATAACGGATGTTATCACGGAGATCTTCTATCTTTTCTTTTATAGCCTCAATCCTCTTCATATAGATTTCCATATAACAAAATTACACGGCGTTATCAGTCGAAATCCTCGACGGCGTACCGCTCAGTACGCCTTACTCGGATTTCTCCCTCTAGCCTTGTGTAATTTATTATCTGAAAATCTATAGTTCCAAAGCTCTATAAAAAGGATCTTCATTCCCTTTTACTCTTCCTTCTCCATCTTGGCCGTAACATATATAGTGCTACTACCCCTCTTAATAAGGAAAAGTATAGTATCCCCTTCCTTCACCTTATCCATAGCATCTCTATAATTATTAATATCCTTGATATCCTGTCTATTCACCTGGATAATAACATCACCACGTAATATCCCTCCCTCATCAGCAGGGCTTCCGACCTCAACATCTGTCACCAAAACACCATTATTATTTTCTAGGCCAAGACCCTGCGATATCTCTGGTGTTATCTCCTGTACATTCATCCCCAACTTATTAGTAGACAGTAATATCTTCTTCTTCTCCCCCTCATCCTTTAACTCTGCTATGGTCACCTTCATCCTCTTTTTTTGGCCCTCCCTTATAATAACCATATCTACCTTCGAACCTACTTTAGTAGAGGCTACTATCATAGGAAGCTCCTCCATAGCCCCTATCTTCTTCCCATCAAACTCAATAATCACATCCCCACGCTTAAGTCCTACATCATCTGCAGGACTTTTCGGCATAACATCTGCAACCAATGCCCCTTCACTCTCTGATAAATTAAACGATTTTGCCAGATCAGGGGTAACCTTTTGAATTATTACCCCAAGCCACCCTCGTGTAACAGATCCCTTCTCTTTCAGATCATTGAGTATATCCTTTGCCATATTTATAGGGACAGCAAAACCTATTCCTATATTTCCACCTGTATTACCAGCAATTATTGTTGAATTGATCCCAACAACCTCCCCCTTTGTATCTATAAGTGGGCCACCACTGTTACCAGGATTTATTGAGGCATCTGTCTGGATATAATTATCATAAGGACCAGGCCCTATCCCCCTTCTACCTTTTGCACTAATCACACCAACAGTAACAGTATGACTTAATCCAAATGGATTTCCTATTGCTATCACCCATTCACCTACCTCTAATTTATCAGAATCACCCATTACAACAACAGGGAGGTTCTCCTTTGCCTCGACCTTTATCAAGGCAATGTCTGTCTTAGAATCAGTACCAACCACCTTTGCATCATAAACCTTTTCATTATGCAGGGTAACCTTTATCTCCTCTGCATCTGCTATAACATGGTTATTTGTAAGTATATATCCCTCCTTATCTATAACAAAACCTGACCCAAGACTCCTCCTCGGGATCTCATTTGGTATCTCTCCAAAGAATCTATCAAAGAAGTCTCCGAAGAAATCCCTCTCACCAAATGGGGATCTCGGTCCCCTAAAGCCCCTTTCAGGATGTTTAAATTTCGTCTTCGATGTGGTACTTATATTAACCACTGCAGGATTTTCTTTCTTTGCTATCTCTACAAAGATATTTAAGCCTACATTAATCTCTGCAGTCTTCGTGTCTGCACTCTTCGTGGCACATACGGTTGTTATACCAAGACATAACACCAGTACCAAGATCGTAGAAACTATTGTAGATACAAAGTG
>JACRGM010000114.1 GCA_016212345.1 Nitrospinota bacterium | reverse complement strand
ATAGATTTCCATATAACAAATTACACGGCGTTATCAGTCGAAATCCTCGACCGCGTACCGCTCAGTACGCCTTACTCGGATTTCTCCCTCTAGCCTTGTGTAATTTATTATCTGAAAATCTAAAGTACTTGGTGGAGCTGAGGGGGATCGAACCCCTGACCTCTTGAATGCCATTCAAGCGCGCTCCCATCTGCGCTACAGCCCCACACCTTTTCTACTATGTGGTAGTTACGATCTTTATTATTTAATCTTATATATATCAGATTCTACTTATCCAAGTCAAGAGGAAATCTTCTCCCAAAATCCGATTTAGGATTTTGGGCTTCTTAACATAATCAGGCGAATCCTTATAATCCTTATTGACAATTCAATAAAGGTTATATAAGGTAAGATCAAAGATCAAAGATATGCCGATAAGGCAGAACATAGATGGATAAATTATTTTATGGAAGACCGCGAAAAAAAGATAGACTCAGAAAAGAGATCCCATTTTGATAAACTGGTAGATATCATGGAGAGATTGCGTGGACAAGAAGGATGTCCATGGGATTTAGAGCAAACTAGGGAATCCCTGAAGCCATTCCTTATTGAGGAGACCTATGAGGTATTAGAAGCCATTGATGAAGATAACCCTGAAAAGATAAAGGAAGAATTGGGGGATCTTCTATATCAGATCATCTTTTATGCCCGAATTGCCTCTGAGAGGGGTGAGTTTGATATATACGATGTTATAGATAAGATACATGATAAGATGATAAGGAGACATCCTCATGTCTTTAAAGAAGAAAAGATAGATGATTCCAAAAAGGTACTAAAGAGATGGGAGGAGATAAAAAGGAAGGAAAAAAACAATATTGGAAGAAGATCAGTCCTAGATGGTATTCCTAAAGAACTTCCCTCCCTTTTAAGGGCACAGATACTTCAAGAGAAGGCCTCAAGGGTAGGCTTTGATTGGGAACATATTGATCAGGTGTTTGAAAAGGTAGAAGAGGAGATGGAGGAATTTAGAAAGGCCTTCTCTCAAAAGAATACCAAAGAGATGGAGAACGAAATAGGTGATCTACTCTTTGCCCTGGTGAATATTGCCCGATTTATTGAGGTGAACCCAGAAGATGCACTACGAAAGACACTAAGTAGATTTATCAAGCGATTTAGGTACATAGAGGAGGAGATTGCAAAGGAAGGGAGAGATATAAAGGAGGTCTCTCTTGAAGAGATGGATTCTATCTGGGAGAGGGCAAAGGCAGGAGAAAGAGAGGAGGTCTAACATCTATAGATTTTCAGATAATAAATTACACAAGATCGCCCTTTATCCATCCCCCACCTATCAGGAGATCACCACGATAGAAGACCGCTGCCTGTCCTGGGGTTATGGCCCTCTGTGCCTCCTTGAATTCAACCTTAACCTTATCTTCCCCTATAGGAATTATGCTTGCCTCTGCAGGTGAGTGTTTATATCTAATCTGAACCATGGCATCAAAACTATCTCTTTCTGAAGGGATCAGACACCAGTTAACATCCTCAACATAGAACTCCCTCTTTTTAAGATCATTCTCTTCACCCACAACGATTCTGTTATTGATGGCATCGAGTTGAATAACATAGAGAGGCTTAGCAGAACTTATACTTATTCCTCTTCTCTGACCAATTGTATAAAATGGGATCCCTTTATGTGTGGATAGAATCTTACCCTCTCTATTTACAATATCTCCTTTTACTATCCTCTCATTCCCCACCATCTTCTGAATAAAAGAGGGATAATTGTTATCAAGGATAAAGCATATCTCCTGACTCTCTCTCTTCTCTGATGTCTTTAAACCATACCTCCTTGCCAATTCTCTTACCTCAGATTTTAGATATCTTCCCAATGGCAAGACTATCCTTTTTAATTGATCTTGGGTCAGATTGAAGAGGAAATAACTCTGATCCTTTCTCTTATCTATTCCTCTCTTGATTGTGTATCTCATACTATTATTATCTTTAACCACTTCTGCGTAATGTCCAGTAGCCACTAATGATGCATTCAGGTCTGAAGCCCGTTTCATCAATATACCAAACTTCAGTTTCTGGTTGCAGACGATACAAGGATTTGGTGTGCGTCCTATCATATATTCAGAGACAAAGTAATCTACTACCTTTTTCTTAAATTCATCTTTAAGGTTTAATACATAGAATGGTATCTTTAATTTTTCAGCAACACACCTCGCATCATCAATATCTCTCTGGGAGCAGCAAGAACTTAAGCTATCATCCATCTCTTCTGGATAATCCCATATACGCATAGCCACACCGATAACATCGTACCCTCTTTCCTTAAGGATAGCTGCTGTCAAAGAGCTATCTACGCCTCCACTCATTGCTATAACAATTCTATCCTTCATAATTTAGGTATAAAAGGGATTTCTCCTTCCTCGAATAACCATGACTAACGACTAACGCGGCAGGCTATCTTTTGTGTAATTTATTATCTGAAAATCTATAGTGCGATCATTGACGAGGATTCAAGAGATGCAGTTGATAAGGATCTTTTGCATATGGGCGACTGGTTAATTAACCAGTGCCCGAGAAGAACTATCTTTTCTTCTTGGCCTTGGTTTTTGTTGTCTTCTTAACAGAGTTTGTTGTCTTCTTGGTAGTGGTCTTTGCCTTCTTTGTTGTAGCCATTCAGTCCTCCTTTCGCAAGATCATATTCTGAGAAAATTAGATATTTTCTCCCAGCCACCCATAATGCATTATAAATCTACATAAAAAAAGAGATTATGTCAAGAAGATATTAATTAAAAAAAATCTTTTTTATATACCTTTTTCTCTCTTTAGCTTACAGATTCAATCGATCTATATACAATATCCAACATCTTATCCAAATCCTCCTCAGAGATACTCAGGGGAGGCATAAGGACAATGACATTGCCAAGGGGCCTTATAATAAGCCCCCTCTTCCTCGCCTCCATTGTTACCTTGATACCAATCTTATCCTCCCATAAATATGGCTCTCTTGTCCCCTTCTCCTTGACCAGCTCGATCCCGACCATAAATCCTAATTGTCTTATATCCCCCACATGATCGAACTCCTCAAATCCCTTGAGCTTATCTTTCAGTATCACTATCTTTTTATTAAGCCTCTCTATGGTCTTCTCCTTTTCAAATACCTCAAGGTTAGCTATTCCTGCAGCACATGCCAGGGGATTCCCTGTATATGTATGACCATGAAAAAATGTCTTACATTCGGAATAATCTCCCCCAAATGCCTCATATATCTCATCTGTGGTCAGTGTCGCTGACAAAGGGAGATAACCTCCTGAAATCCCCTTTGCGATTGCCATGATGTCTGGCCTCACCTCTTCATGATCACAGGCAAACATCTTTCCACTCCTTCCAAACCCTGTCGCGACCTCATCGGCGATCATAAGGATATTGTATCTAGTGCACAACTCCCTTACCCTCCTCAAATATCCTGGTGGAGAGACAATCATCCCCCCTGCACCCTGCACCATTGGTTCTATCACCATGGCAGATATCTCCTCATGTCGTTCCTTCATGATCCCTTCTAACTGATCAGCACAGGCAAGCCCACAGGAGGGATAGGACTTATCAAGGGCACATCTATAGCAGTAAGGTGACTCCCCCTTATAGGAACTAAAAAGGAGGGGTCTATATATCTGATGAAATAGATCTATCCCACCAACACTGACCGAACCGATGGTATCCCCATGATAGGCATTCTTGAGAGAGATAAACCCCTTTTTCCTTTTAGTATCAGATGACCTCTGCTGCCAGTACTGAAATGCCATCTTTACCCCTACCTCTACTGCTGTAGAGCCATTATCCGAATAGAAGACCTTATTCAATCCATCTGGCGTGATACCTACCAGTCTCTCAGCAAGCCTTATGGCAGGGATATTTGATAGGCCAAGTAGTGTGGAATGAGATACCTTTCTGATTTGTCTTATAATAGCCCTGTCAATCTCCTCTCTCCTATGTCCATGGACAGTCACCCATAGTGACGATACCCCATCTATATACCTATTGCCATATATATCCTTAAGGTATGAGCCCTCCCCCTCTTCTATGATCAATGGGGTTTCCTTTATCCAATCCTTCATCTGTGTAAATGGATGCCAGATATATCTCTTATCATCCTCCTCAAATCCCTTTCTGATATCACACCTTACATTCTCAGTAATAATATTAAGTAGAATATCAAGATCAATCTCCTTTTCTATCATAACCTTTAGGTTTCCCCCTGGATCGAGCAAAGGGATATGTGGTAAGGTTCCAAGGATCGGTATCCCTGTGAGCCTCTTTATCTCTTCAGTTCCCATCCTTTCTGCCTCTCCTGATCCTTCCTTATCAGGATTATTAAATACTATTCCAGCTATCTCTATGCCAAGATACTGCGCATGTCTGACAGTAAGTAAGGTATGATTTATAGTCCCTATGCCGGTTCGTGATATTATTATAATAGGAAGATTTAATTCTATAATAAGATCCGAAACAAGATAATCCTCCCTTATAGGGACAAGTAGTCCACCAATCCCCTCAACAATTACTATCTCATGCCTCTTTGCCAACTCCTCAAAGCAACCCTTTATTTTCTCTACATCTATCTCTATTCCTTGTATGCGACTGGCAATGATAGGTGCAAGGGGCGCCTCCAGATGGTATGGATTTATAAGGTATACCTCATCCTTAACCCCGGCCGCCTCTATCAGAAACCTTGTATCACCTACTAACTCACCATCTTTGCTGATCTCTCCGCTCTGAATAGGCTTCATTACACCTGTATTGATACCCCTTTCATTGAGGGCAGCAGATAGGCCTGCAGCAACTACTGTCTTACCTACACCTGTATCTGTACCAGTGACAAAAAACCCTTTAATCATGTGAATGTATATGTATCGGCTTCATATCCAGTGATAATCATAATCCCTTCTTTCCTCTGACAAAGAATACCTCATAGGTGGCTGGGATACCATTCTCTCTCTTGTACCTATCTTCGTATATCTTAATCATCCGATCTATGATCATACGACCATTGATCCCACTTTCTCCATCATCAACCGAGGCATTCTGAGCACCTATAAATTTCAAGGTATGAAGGAGTGTCACGACATCCTGATAGAAACATCTCTCCCTCTTTGATGAGATAATCATATCTCCAAAGCCGATCCCTTTTAGCATACATTCTACATCATTAATATCTACAAACCTATGCAGACGTCTTCTCCCTTTATCCTTATCTCCGAGTTCATCCCAAGCTGAGATATAGGAATCCCTCAGCTCCTTGAGGGTTCCTTGTCCAAGCATAGTAAAGAAAAACCATCCTGCTTCCTTTAGAACCCTCCTTACCTCAAAGAATGCAGACCTTAGATCATACACCCATTGATAGGTAAGACTCGATACCACAAGATCGAAGTAATCAGATGGATATGGGAGAAATTCGGCCTCCGCTGTTAGGATATAGAGATTAGATGATTCATTACCTATTTTCCCTGCAGATCTTTTGAATTTCCTCTCTGCATAGACAGACATACCATGGGCTATGTCACAGGCATGTATATCTGAAGAGGGATATCTATCTGCCAGATCAATGGCTACATTACCTGTCCCTGTCCCAATATCAAGAATCCTATCCAGCATATCTATATTCTGAGATATCAGGGAGGATAGGGACTTGGCCACATCTCTCTGAAGTGTACCATACCTGTCATAAGTAGTGGCAGATCTTGAAAAGGCCTTTTTGATTTTTGATTTATCTATCATTAAAAGAATTAAAAGATCAGAACAATATCTTCCACTATTAGGTTGCTATCCGGTACTATAAAAATAAAATCTATATCCTCCCTTCACCCAAAATCTTACCTGTCTTTACAAGACTCTCTACCACCTCATGATAATAAGGTTTCTCCTTCAGGCTTGCATAAGACCCTGGGAAATAACTTATGGTAATATCAGCACTTGATTCTCCAAAGGCAGTCATCACTATTGTGCAGCGTTGATCATGTGAAAGTCGAGTATTATCAATCATTGGGAAGTCAAAGAATCCAACAGTGAACTCAGCCTCTTGTGTCTTTTCCTTTCCACTAGGGTCTTTCACTTCTAATTTGAGCCTTAATTCCTTCTTCTCCTGGTCGGCCTTATAGACAGTAATTATGAAATCTCTTTCGATGTTATCTAAAGTAAGTGTCCCCCCATCTAATCTGACACCCCCAGCGGTTTTAGTGAGGGCATCAACTTCGATTGTTCTATCAAATGTCTTTCCAGCTCCTTCCAAAATCATCATCTGTTTTTTTGTTATCTCTCTTGTAATCCTGTATAGACGATCCATGTATTCCTCTGCATCTTTGCCTTTGGAAACGATTATCTGGTTTTTAAGATGTATAAATAAGGGCTTAAGGTTAAGGGATTCATGGAAATTGTATGCAAGAAGTTCCAGATTCAGCACCTTTGCTTCCAGTTCAGCCTGGGTGGTGGAAGCTAAACCAGGCTTGAGAAAGGATTCTATTATTGACTTAAACATATCTTTCCGAAGGGCACTCTCCGACTCCTCCCGTTTACTCATCAATTCGATATATAGTCTAGCATTCGTTTCAATGGTCTGCCTTTGCTCAAGAAATTGGGAACCAAACAATCCAAGGCCTCCAACAGCCAGTGCCGTCAAAAAGCCACCCACTGGCTGAAGAATAATACTCGCTTTATCCCATCTATCCCTTTTTTTATTCTCCATTGTTATTCTCTCCTTAGGGAGTATTGCCCGTCCTTGATTTCTAACACTATATTATATCGTACTGAACCCTCATAGGAGTAAATCTCAATTACTGGGGATTGCTCTTTATAATACACCATGAGTGTACATTTCCCTTGCTCTGATACATATTGACGATATGAACCATACTTGTCGGTCTCTGCGGGATAGGTTTTACCTCCACATATAATTTCTACCTTTATACCCTGTCCAGCAGACCTCTCCCCTTCCTTTATATCGCCATAGATTTCCCCTGCAAAGGCAAAAGGGGGTAAAGACATAATATATGGAGCACTTTCTTGAAGTGCTACCATAAACAAAAACCATATTGCGATTCTCCTCATCTTTTTTCTCCTCCTTTTATGGAGCACAGAAATTGTACTCCATTAAAGATTGATTATCAGCACCAAGACACGGTTACCTGTCTGCGTGCGTGCCCGCACAGGCAGGTGAGACCCTCTCAAAATATATCCAGGGTTTCTTCTTGACAATATGAAGGGATTATAGTTAAATTACATTTTACTTTAAAATCATATAACAGTTTATATAATTATGTCAACAAAAAATTATACCCTAAATCCCGATTTAAAGGGATTTAGGGTATTCTTTAATTCAAATAGTTACATACTATTGGAGGGGGGATACTTATGAATAGATATATCATCATCTTTATAACTGCAGGGTCTTCTGAGGAGGCAGAAAAGATAGGAAAGGGATTAGTTGAAAACAGACTAACTGCCTGTGTTAATATTATCCCATCTATACGGTCTATCTATGAATGGGAAGGAAAGGTTTGTGATGAGAAAGAGATTCTTCTTATAGCCAAAAGTAGGGAGGACCTCTTCAGAGAGATTGTTGAATGGGTCAAGAAGAATCACAGCTATAAGGTCCCTGAGATAATCGCTCTTCCGATACCTCTAGGTTCTGAGGACTATCTTAACTGGATAGATGAGGTGTGTAGATCAAATTAACCTATATTAAAAATTGAGAATTAGTCATATCATTCTGACCTTGACATTCTCTATCCATTTTTGTATTTTCTTCTATGGGGCTTTTCAAAAGTAAAGTAAAGATGATAGAAATCAGGATACATGGAAGGGGCGGCCAGGGGGCATTTACAGCTTCGAATCTATTGGCATCCGCCCTCTTTAAAGAGGGGAGGTATGCGCAGGCATTCCCTTCCTTTAATGCAGAAAGGAGGGGTGTCCCAACCGCGGCCTTTGTAAGAATTGATGATTCTATTATTAGGTTACGATGTGAGGTATATACCCCAGATCATATCATTGTCCTTGATCCAACCTTATTCACTATGGTTGATGTGACCCATGGTTTAAAGGAGAATGGATGGATAATTATAAATAGTGATAAAAGACCGAACGATTTCTCCTCCCTTTCTAAAAGATTTAAGGTTGCCACAGTTGATGCGAATTCTATTGCCATAAAATACCATTTAGGTTCCCATACAGCACCAATTGTAAATACAGCCATATTGGGTGCCTTCTCCAGAATTACAGGTATAGTAGGTATCGATGCTGTATTAGAAGTGGTGGAAGAGTCTATCCCTACAAAAAGAGGAGAAAATGTTGCAGCGGCAAAGGAAACATATGAAAAGGTAAGTATTGCAGAGGGATGAGAAGAATCCAAATCGAAAGATGTTGGGAGTGAAGATATCTATGACAGTTAAAAATAGCATCTTTAATATCAAGACAAAGGGGGATACAGATATAATTGATATCACATCAAAGGTGGCAGATGAGGTAGAGAGATCGAATATCTCAGATGGTATTGCCTTACTCTTTGTCTCAGGCTCTACTGCGGGGATAACAACCATAGAATATGAAACAGGTGTGCTCAATGATCTAAAAAAGGCAATTGAACGAATCGCCCCCCGTGATATCTATTACGAACATGATAGACGCTGGGGGGATGGAAATGGATTCGCTCATGTTAGGGCAGCCCTTCTAGGGGCATCATTCTCTGTCCCATTCAAACAGAAGAAACTCCTCCTCGGTACATGGCAGCAGATTGTATTGATATGCTTTGATAATCGACCACGCTCCAGAGATATCCTTGTACAGATAGTAGGGGACTGAGTTAGGGGAATGCCTGATCTGCATGAAAAACAGCATAATATGCCCTTGAAACTGTATCCTCATAATCACCCGATTTAAATAGTTTTTCAGCTACTTCTAATTGACCAGATGGTTTATCAATTATACGGCTTAACCGACAAAGAAATAAAAATTGTTGAGGAATATTTATGAGTAAGAAGCAGTTGACTCAAAGTGTCATAAAAAAAATCCAGGCGGCTAAATTATTGTATGATTTAGGAGTTGACTGTTTTCGAGTAACGGAGAATCCAGAAAGGATAGGAGCAGGTTTAATCCTATAAAGTATAGGCTGTCTAACTTATATAAAGTATTATTATGTTGTTCATACCTGCATATCTAAAATTATCAGAAGATAAATTATGGGAAAAGGTGCGGATTGCTGAGGAGATATTAAAAATCTGCAACCTTTGCCCGAGAAACTGTAAGGTTGACAGAACAGCAGGTGAGAGGGGCGTCTGCAAGACCGGGGACAAACCTTTCGTCTCAAGCTGGAACCCGCATTTTGGAGAGGAAAGGCCGATTGTTGGAAGGGACGGCTCAGGGACAATCTTTTTCAGCCCGTGCAATCTAATGTGCATATTCTGCCAGAACT
>JACRGM010000113.1 GCA_016212345.1 Nitrospinota bacterium | reverse complement strand
TATTTCGTCTATTCCCACTCTGGCTGAATAGCCAAAGAACCTTATTTAGGGACAGATATTGTCAGTCATCACCTCCTTTCTTCAAGTCTAAACTGTCCAAAGGACTTTGAATTTTACTTATGTTTTTAGTGCTGACATGGGTATAGATTTCTGTAGTCTTGCTATGAGCATGCCCCAAAAGTTCTTGAATATATCTCAAATTATTTTAAGGAAGGGAAATTACACGGTTTAATTATTGCTTAAACCCTCTGTATTGTCAAGGAGATTTTTGACAAAATTTCGACCTGTACGGTTAGATGTAGCCATATAAATCAATTATCTTTTGATGACGAATGCCTCGGGCCATCCGAGGATCGGGAATTTTAGATAATCGTTTTATAAGCTCATCAGCATATTTTGCAGAAAGTTTCATAGATTTTACCTCCTGATGAATGTTAATATTAAGATAAGGGGCTTTAAGTTTGTCCTTTGCATAGGGATATAGATTTTCAGATAACAAATTACACAAGGCTAGAAGGAGAAATCCGAGTAAGGCGTACTGAGTAGTACGTTGTCGAGGATTTCGACTGATAACGCAGTATAATTTGTTATATGGAAATCTATAGTTTGACTTAATCCTGGATTTAACCGATGTAAAGATAGAGATTATGGTAGCACATCATCATAGACTCCCTCCATGGCTTAAGATTAGAATAGATCACGGAGATAACTTTTTCGAGGTCAAGAGAGTCAACAGCCGACTAGAACTTAATACAGTCTGCAAGAGTGCAAGATGTCCTAATATCTGGGAATGTTGGAACAGGAAGAGAGCTACATTCATGATATTAGGTAATATATGCACCAGGGCCTGCCGATTCTGTGCTGTCAAGAAAGGTCAGCCAACCAAGGTAGACATGAAAGAACCTGAGAGGATTGCTGATGCAGTAAAAACCCTAGGGTTAAGACATGTGGTGATTACATCAGTGACAAGGGATGATTTGGAGGATGGTGGGGCAGGTATATTCGTTGATACTATATCCATTATCAGAGAGAAGAGCCCTCTATCTACTATTGAGGTCCTCATCCCTGATTTTAATGGTTCAGAAAAGGGACTTGGTATGGTTATAAAGGCGTCTCCCCATATAATTGGTCACAACATTGAGACTGTACCACGATTATATCATGAGATAAGACCCCAGGGGGTATATAAGAGGTCTATAAAGGTATTAAAGATGGCCAATGACCTTGGGAGGGTTACAAAATCAGGTCTGATGGTCGGTCTTGGTGAGGACATCAATGAGGTAATAGATGTGATGTTTGATCTTAAGGAGATAGGATGTGATATATTGACAGTGGGTCAGTACCTTATGCCTGAGAGGAGAAATGCCCCTGTAATACGATTCTATACCCCGGAGGAGTTTACTATGATAAGGCTAAAGGGGAATGAGATGGGATTTGGACATATTGAGGCAGGTCCCCTTGTAAGGAGTTCTTATTATGCAGATGTCTACTATCCATAATAATAAAAAAAGAGAATCTATAGAATTTGATGTCCTCTTTATAGGTGGGGGACCAGCCTCTCTAAGTGGGGCATTGCATCTCTCCAATCTTATCAAAAGAGGGAAGGGAGAAAGAGGTAAGAACGGCAAAAATGGGCTGGGCGAGATAAGGATAGGGATCATTGAAAAGGGGGCTGAAATAGGGAGTCATGCACTTTCAGGGGCTATTATGGACCCTTGTGGCTTAAGGGAGCTGATACCTGACTTTGAATCAAAGGGATTCCCCTTTGAAAAGATAGTAACAGAAGAGGAGATATATCTCTTAACCAAAAATAGGGGATTCAGATCCCCTATTATCCCTTCACCTCTAAAAAACCATGGGAATTATATAATATCGCTGTACAAATTTGTAAGATGGCTCGGAAGGCTTGTGGAGGATAGTGGTGTTGATATATTCCCAGGTTTTCCAGGGGTAGAGATCCTTTATGATAGAGATAGGATTATAGGGATTAGGACAGGGGATAAAGGGGTGGATAAAGATGGTAATCCCAAGGGTAATTTTGAACCTGGTATAGATATAAAGGCAAAGGTGACCGTGTTCGGAGAGGGTCCACGAGGTACCCTTACCAAACAGCTTATTAATAGATTCAATCTATCAGATAGTAAGAATCCTCAGATCTATTCCACTGGTGTCAAGGAGGTCTGGGAGATGCCTGAGGGAAGGGTGGGTAAAGGAAGGGTCATTCACACAATAGGTTATCCCCTCAAAAATGAATCCTTTGGAGGCGGATTTATATACGATATGTCAAACGACCTCCTTGCAGTAGGGTTTGTTGTAGGACTAGACTATAAGGACCCATATCTTGATCCACACCGTGAGCTCCAGAGATTTAAGAGACACCCCTTTGTTGCCTCCTTATTAGAAGGTGGTAAACTGGCATATTATGGGGCAAAGACCATCCCAGATGGGGGATATTTTTCCATGCATAGGCCATCTGTTGCAGGCGGATTGATCATAGGTGATTCAGGTGGTTTCCTTAATCCCCAGAGATTAAAGGGGATTCATCTGGCTATAAAGTCGGGTATATTGGCAGGAGAGACGATCTACGAGGCCCTTCTTAAAGACGACTTTTCTGAGGCCCAGATGGGGAGATTTCAAACCAAGATAGAGAAGAGCTGGATAAGGGAGGAGTTATACAAGACAAGGAATTTCAGGCAAGGTTTTAGATATGGATTCTATCCAGGCATGATCAT
>JACRGM010000112.1 GCA_016212345.1 Nitrospinota bacterium | reverse complement strand
TGGATAGGGGATTTAAGGCATTGAGTCTTTTCATTATACCATCAAGGTGTCTTATTAGAAGTTCTACACGATACCTTATATTGCTCCTAAGTTTCTGTGTAAGGTTAAAGAGGGTCTCCTTTATACGCTCCACCCTCTTTAATGGACTGAGGAGGAAGAGGGTCTTTAGGTGAGAGGTCAATATATCTCTTTTATCCTTAATGATAAACTGAAGAGAGCGAATCAGTCTCATATTGATCTCATCCACCCTCTGAACAAGGGACTCCTTATTTTTTACTACCATTTCAGCAGCAGCTGAGGGGGTAGGGGCCCTTAGATCAGCAACAAAATCTGAGATAGTATAATCTATCTCATGGCCCACAGCAGATATGATAGGTATATTAGAATCAAATATCGCCCTTGCGACAATCTCCTCATTAAAGGCCCACAGATCTTCTAAAGAGCCACCTCCCCGTCCAATAATAAGGACATCTATATCAGGGATCGTATTCATAATCCTTATCCCCTCTGCTATTTCCTTTCCTGCCCCTTCTCCCTGAACACGGACAGGATAGATCAGGATATGGATATTTGCAAATCTCCTGTCAATAACCCTGAGTATATCCCTTATCGCAGCACCTGTTGGGGATGTGACAATACCAATCCTCTGTGGAAGTACAGGGATAGGTTTCTTGTATTTCTTATCAAAGAGCCCTTCTTTGAAGAGCCTCTCTTTGAGTTGTTCAAAGGCAATCTGTAATGCCCCAGCCCCTCTCGGCTCCATATCTTCTGCAATGAGCTGGTACTCACCCCTAGGTTCATAGACACTTATCCTCCCTCTGATGATGACACGCATCCCATTAGTTGGTTCAAATCTTATTGAGCCCTGGTGGAATCTGAAGAGGACTACCTTTAATTGGCTTGATTCATCCTTCAGTGTAAAATAGATATGTCCTGAGGAGGGAACCCTCAGGTTTGAGATCTCCCCATCCACCCATACATCATAGAAATCTCTCTCCAAACCCTCCTTTATGAGACTGGTCAACTCTATAACCGTATATATATGTCGTGCCTCTTGAAGCTTAAGATTAAAGAGCGTATCCATAGTAACCATCGAAGATCGAAGATATTTATTTCATGCAAATCTGCCTTTTAAAGGCAGTAAGTGTATTCTTCATGAGCATGGCGATTGTCATGGGGCCAACCCCACCAGGGACAGGTGTTATCAGCGATGCCTTTCTAACCACCTCATCAAAATCAACATCCCCTACTAGTTTATTGTTAATCCTGTTTATCCCCACATCTATTACTATTGCCCCATCCTTGATCATCTCCCCTGTAACGAATCTGGGGACACCTATTGCTGAGACGAGGATATCTCCCTCTCTAGTGATATCCTCTATCTCCTCTGTTCTGGAATGGCAGATCGTAACAGTGGCGTGTCTATGAAGGAGCATCAATGCAGTCGGTTTCCCAACTATGTTGCTCCTTCCAAGGATCACAGCCCTTTTACCTTGGATCTTTACATTGCTATGGTCAAGGAGCTCGATAATACCAGCAGAGGTACATGGTAATAGGTCTGCAGTATTAGTCATCAGTTTACCCATATTTATAGGATGGAAGCAATCTACATCCTTGTCAGGGGCAATCCCCTCCAAGATCAATCCTGTATCTATATCCTTAGGTAAAGGGAGTTGAACCAATATCCCATGTATCTTTTTATCTTGATTAAGTCTATGGATCGTCTTGAGGATATCCTCTTGAGGTGTATGTAGGTCTGTGTGATATTCAAAAGACTCTATCCCTATCTCCTCACAGGCCTTCTTCTTATTTCTGACATAGATGAGAGAGGCAGGATCCTCTCCTACAATGATCACTGCTAATCCTGGGATAGTGTCTCTACCCTTTCTAAGATCCTTGATCTCCTCTGCTATCTCTTCTTTAATCTGTGTGGATATACCCTTTCCATCAATGATCTCTGCTGTCACATTATATTTCCTCAGTCCTCAATGCCCTATATCCTCTTCGTTATTAAGTCTGCTGTCCTTATCCCTGACTTTACTGTTGCTGCAGTGCTATGGCCAGGGTATGTGGTATCTCCAACCAAAAAGAGATCTCTAGATGGTGAAATGTTTGAGAGGCCGCTAAAACCATACATATCTATTCCCCCTTTTATCATACCCATCTTTCCATCCTCACGCATTGTAACTCTTTGATAAGTCAACGGATCAAGATATATTACACACTCGATATAATCAGATAGGAAGGGGATTACATCCTCAAGATATAGTATTATCTCTTCTCCCTTCTCTCTTAATACACCTTTATTATTACACTGGATGATATCAGACGGAAGGAAGATAGAGGCTGTTATACATCTCTTCCCTTCAGGTGCCCTAGTCTTATCCCATACAGGATTCACAGATATAAATATGAGGTTATCCCCATAACTAGGGAGATTGTAATCCCTCATCATCAATACATGCTCTCTCATAGGTTCAGGGATCACCTTTTCATCTACACCTAAGAGTATAGAGAACGGGACCCATCCTTGTTGGAGATACTTCATCATCCTTTTATATCTTATCCTTGAGATATCCCTCTTTAAGAGGTTGAATATTGGGATATCGGAAATGACTGTACGGGAGAATATCTCAAGTGGCATATCTCTATGCCTTACCTTAACCCCACATACATCCCCCTTTTTTCTTGTCAATATCTCCTCAACCCTTGCATGGTAAATAAGCTCTCCTTTGGACTCCCTGATTGAGCTTTCTAGCTCATCTGCAATAAAATGAGCCCCTCCCTTAATATAATAGATCCCCCTTCTCGGTATCCCTGAGATGATTGCCAGAAAGGGGAGGGTAGAATCACCCGCACCCCTCTGTCCAAAATACATGGTCTGAAGATCGATAAATTTTTCAAGCTCTAATCTCTCATCCCATCCCCTCATATATCCTTCAAGATATCTATTCTTATTTAATAATATATAAATGTTAAGAAGGATCTTCTTTGTCTGATTAATCTTGACCCCATTTTTCCCATTATAAACAAAGGGGTGTTTGGTCCCTCCAATCTCATATAACTTCTCCTCAATATGGTCTATCTCATTATAGAAGTCTTTGAGATTCATAAGGTCTTTTGGGAACTCCCTTTTGATCTCCTCAAAGAATCTATTCCTATCAGAGAAGAGATCAATACGATGGTTTGGAAGGACGGTCTGAAACCCTGGATCGAGCCTTCTTATCCTATCCCCTTTGAGCATCCTATCCATAATACCTAATTCAGAGAAGAGGGAGTAAAAGCATCCCCCTTCATCAAACCCCCAGAATAGCGATGCCCCCATGTCAAAGATATAGCCATCTTGTGATAGAGTGCCACAGTATCCACCAGGATGATCATTTTGTTCTAATACTATTACCTTAAATCCACGCTTGGCAAGTAGTGAGGCGGTTGTCAGGCCACCAATACCAGCACCGATGACAATGACATCATAATCAACTAAAGGCATATTCCTTTATATCCTCATACCTTATAGGAGAACATCTCTTCTCTCTGATCTCCTTAATCAGATCCTCCTCTCTCTCGATATCTCTTTCAAAAGAGGTGAGGTAATATCCTATAGGGAGGAGGTTATGTGCATCACTTCCTCCTGTACCTGCAATATCCATGATCTTTCTTGCCCTCTCGGCATTTTCAATATCAGAAGGTCTATGATTTGGGTTTAATACCTCTATCCCATCTATATCGAGATCATATATGTGATCACCTATCCCCAAGATATCTCTGTAAGGATGTGCTGCTATTATAATACCTCCATTATCATGGACTATGTGGATGATCTCAGTAGAGGATAATTCTTTATCAATGGTCTCGTAGAATCCAAAGGCGAGAAAATCACCCTCAGCAGACCCATCTCTCCTATATCCCCTTATCTCCTGTCCCCTGAGAACAATAAGCCCATGCCCCCCAACCTCCCTTTTTAATTCCTCTATCTCCTCCTTGCCCCAGATATGATTATGTTCCATGATGACTATACCATCTAGTTTAAGCTTCTGTGCCCTTTTTAGCATATTTGTTGGGTCGAGAATACTACACATGGAATATCTATTTGTATGAATATGGAGATCAATTATCATCTTTAATCTATCTCTTCATCCTTCCATTTATACGGAGTGCATTAAGCCGTATGAAACCATTTGCTGCCTTTGGGTCATAGATATCATCCTCTTCAAAGGTAGCTAATTCCTTCTTATAAAGGGATTTATCAGATCTCCTCCCCACGACTATACAGTTTCCCTTGTATAACTTGAGTCTCACATTACCTGAGATATCCCTCTGGGATTCGTCAATGGTCTTCTGGAGCAATTCTCGTTCAGGTGAATACCAGAATCCATTATATATCAGGGTGGCATATTGAGGTATGAGAGAGTCCCTAATGTGCATTACCTCACGGTCCATTGTGATCGATTCTACAGCATGATGGGCGATATGGAGTATTGTCCCCCCAGGGGTCTCATATACACCCCTCGATTTTATACCGACAAGGCGATTTTCTACCATATCTATACGACCTATACCATTATCCCCTCCTATCTTGTTTAGCCTTGAAATGATCCCCTCTGGTGAAAGTCTCTCACCATCAATAGAGACAGGATCTCCCCCTTCATATCCTATCTCTATATATGTAGGTCTATCAGGTGCATCCTCTGGGGAGACAGTCAAGACAAACATATCCTCAGGTGGTTCTACCCAAGGGTCTTCGAGTAGACCACCTTCAAAGCTGATATGGAATAGATTACGATCAGAGCTATAAGGTCTCTCTTTTGTTACAGGTACAGGGATACCATATCTTTGAGCATACTCTATAAGGGCATTCCTCGATCTTAGATCCCATTCCCTCCATGGTGCAATAACCTTTATATCGGGTCTAAATCCATAATAGGTCAACTCAAACCTTACCTGATCATTCCCCTTACCAGTGGCACCATGTGAGACAGCCTCTGCCCCCTCCATCTCTGCGACCTTGATCTGTTCCTTTGCAATAAGAGGTCGGGCAATAGAGGTACCTAGGAGGTATCCACCTTCGTAGATAGCATTTGCCCGCAGGATTGGGAATATAAAGTCCCTTGCAAATTCTCCCTTCAGATCCTTGATATAGACCTTATCAGCCCCTGTAGCTATGGCCTTCTCCCTCAGTGGTTCGATCTCATCTCCCTGACCTATATCTGCGGTGAAGGCAATGACCTTACAATCGTATCTCTCCTTCAACCATTTTATGATCACAGATGTATCTAGACCACCAGAATATGCAAGGACTATCTTTTTGATCTTATGGGTCATTGTTCCTCTGAAAATAGCCTTTCACCCTACCACAAAGACACGGACAAACAAGTTTGTCCATGCCACCCACTACCCTACAAGCATTGCATACAGAATGTTTTGAATTTCTGTTATTTGATTTGGTTAGCCAGGCCAAAATCTTCCACATTTTAACAGGATTTAGAGGGTTATCTTCCTCCAAGTAAGATCTCCAGTATTCCCTTCTGGACATGGAGTCTATTTCTTGTCTGATCAAAGACAATTGACCTCTCGCTATCTATCACCTCTGAGGTAATCTCCTCACCCCTGTGGGCAGGGAGACAGTGCATTATAAGTACACTATCCTTAGCCCTTTTAATCAAATCGAGATTCACCTGAAAAGACTTAAATGCCTCCCACCTCTCCTCCCTCTCTCCTTCCTTCCCCATGCTTACCCAGACATCTGTATATATGATGTCAGCATCCTTTACACATCTAAAAGGGTCTTTCATGATCTCTACTCTACTCTTATTATCCCTTGCTATTAAGATGGCTTTCTCTACTATCTCTTTATTAGGCTGATATCCTTTAGGAGAGGCTATAGATATATCCATACCCATCTTTGGGGCGCCAATGAGCCATGTATTCGCTATATTATTTCCATCACCTACATAGGCTATCTTCACCCCTTTGATCTCTCCCAATCTCTCTTTGATGGTGTAGATATCAGAGAGTATCTGACATGGGTGAAGTAGATCTGTCAGTCCATTGATAACCGGAATATCAGCATATTCAGCGAGTCTCTCTACCTCCTCATGTGCAAATGTTCTGATGAGAATGCCATCAAGATATTGAGAGAGGACCTTTGCAGTATCAGCTATGCTCTCGCCCCTTTCCCACTGAAGATCACTGGAATTTAGATATATGGCACCCCCCCCTAACTGGTACATCCCTACCTCAAAGGATATCCTCGTCCTTGTAGATGCCTTCTTGAAGATCATCCCTAGTATCTTACCCTTTAGAGGTTGATAGACCCTCCCCTTTTCACGGATCATCTTTAGGTGATCTGCCCTCTCAAATATCTCCTCTATATCATCCCTTGTTAGATTGTATATTGTCAAGAGATCCTTATTCATATAGCTCTAAATATCTCATCAAGTGTATCTATTAATTGATCTATCTCTCTTTCACCGATTATCAAGGGTGGTAAGAATCTCAGGACATTCTCCATTGTGCAATTTATAAGAAACCCTCTCTCCATACAGGCTATTGTTGTCTCCTTTCCTGGAAAATCGAGCTCTAACCCGATTATTAGTCCCTTCCCCCTGATATCTCGAATAAAGGGATACCTCTCTTTAAGTCCTATTAATCTCTCAATAAAGTAAGACCCGACCTTCTTGCAATTGGAAAGAATCCCTTCTTCAATGATCACCTTTAATGTTGCTATCCCTGCAGTACATGCAAGGGGATTACCACCAAATGTAGTAGCATGTGTCCCTGGGGTGAATGACTTCATAATATCCTCTTTTGCTAACATGGCACCAATAGGAACCCCTCCACCAAGCGACTTTGCCAATGTCATAATATCTGGTATTACTCCGTAGTTTTCGTAGGCAAATAGCTCCCCTGTCCTACCAATACCTGTCTGGACCTCATCAAATATAAGTAATAGATTATGGGCATCACAGATATCCCTTAATCCCTTTAGATACCCCTCCACAGGTAGATTTACCCCTCCCTCCCCCTGAATAGGCTCTACCATTACTGCACAGGTATTTTTTGTTAATGTGGCCTCTACTCCTGAGAGGTCATTAAATGGCACATATCTGAATCCTGGCAGGAGCGGGCCAAATCCCTTTTGAAACTTTTCTTGTCCTGTAGCAGTAATCGTTGCTATGGTCCTTCCGTGAAAGGAGTTAAGCATTGTTATTATCTCGTATCTATCACTTTTGCCTTGGTCGCTGTAATATCTCCTCGTCAGTTTTATAGCCGCTTCATTTGCCTCAGCACCACTGTTACAAAAGAATACCTTATCTGCAAAGGAGTTCTCTACTAATATCCTTGCCAGCTCTATCTGTGGGAGGATATGATAAAGGTTGGAGACATGAATCAGTTCCCCTACCTGCCCCCTGATTGCCTCAACGATCCGTGGATGAGAATGCCCTAGATTGTTGACAGCCAGACCACTGACAAAATCATAGTATCTCTTCCCTTCAGAATCCCATACCATGCACCCTTCTCCTCTAACAAGTGCTATAGGATATCTGGTATAGGTAGAGGCGATATATCTATCTGTGAGTGTAATAAAGTCCTCTATCATCCGGAATAAATACTATCAATTACAATGAAGGATGTCAATTTATTAATTTTTCTCTTGACAAGATCAAATGATAAGCTCTATAATATAAAATAACTCCTCAAAAACATAAAATAATTCCTCAAAGAAGTTGAAATATAGAGATCCTATGACTTTTAAGGGAGGTGATAGGGAAGGAGGGGGTCTGTTTCTCTAATGATTATTGGATTTGTAAAGGGATAGAGAAATAAGTCCTCTCCAGAAGAGGTGGTTTGAGTGAAATACCCAAAGATTAAAGAAGGGAGGTGAGGAGGATGGGTATCTTCAAAAAATCTATTATTCTTTCTCTACTTTTGGTCTGTGGTGTGGTTCTTCCTGTTTTTGCACAGACTATCACTAATTGCGATGGGCTGAACAAGGATAAAGCAGTTTGTGCCACAGATGAAGTAACTGCAAGTGGCGGTAGTTATGCTAACGCCTTTTCTTCAATTCCTGTAACAATGAGTACTGCCGGCTGTATCGTTGTCATCGTCTCCAGTGAAATGGTGGTCCAGGATAAGAACGCTAATAATGTCTTAAGGAGCCTATGGGATGTGATGATCACGAAGCCTGATGGTAGTACTGTTAGGGCAAATGGGCCTCAGTATCATCGCCCGAGTGTCAGTGATGGGGATGAAACATACACCAGTAAGCATTGGTTTTCTGTGCCAGCAGGTACTTCACAAATTTACGTCAGATTTAAAACTTACGAGCCTGCTGATATCGCAAAGGTTTGGTGGAGAACCCTGAACATCCTTTACAACAAGAATTAAGTTAATTCTTTGTTCTTAAAAGGGAGTTAAATCTTTAAGAACAATCTTGGTTGTTTCACAAAAGACCACCTTTTGGGAGAAAAGGCCTCTGTCAGGTTAAATCCTGACAGAGGCCTTTTTATTTGAAATTAGGTTTAATTTTTGTTATTATTGTTGATGATTTTGTTATATGGAAATCTATATGAGGAATAGATTATGATAGATCTAAATGATCATGAGATTATAAGGAAGATAGATGCCTCTTGTATGATTGATCACTTGATTGGTTTTCCACAGCAGTGTAGTGAGGCTGTAGAACTGGGTAAAGGTTTTGAGAATCCATGGAGTAATAATAGATTACAGAAGATTGTAATAGCAGGGATGGGTGGATCTGCCATTGGTGGGGATATCCTGAGGTCATATCTTAGTGATAAGATAGATCTACCCATATATGTGAATCGTAATTATACCCTTCCCATGTTTGTAGATAAAGATACCCTCCTCTTTGTTGTAAGCTATTCTGGAAATACAGAGGAGACCATAACCTC
>JACRGM010000111.1 GCA_016212345.1 Nitrospinota bacterium | reverse complement strand
TCAGCATCGGCTAATATAAATCTTTATCCCATAAAATCAGATAGTTAGATAAAGGGGTAAAATCATGCGTCAGGGCTGGGTCTGAGCCAATCCACTTGCGTCCGAGTTTTTCTGCTATGGCTAATGTAGTGCCGGAGCCGCAAAAGAAGTCGGCTACGATGTTGTTTGGATTGGAAGATGCAAGGACAATGCGACCCAAAAGAGTATCTGATTTCTGAGTTGGATAAGTACCGGAAGAATTATCATAAGCATATATATCCAGCCAATTAGTATCAACATCAATTTCTTCTTTTGGAGATACCCAATAATAGCACCTTGTTGAACCTTCTTCTCTTTTAATAAACTCTTTTTCTTTTCCAGTTTTAACCCAATATTCATATAATGATACTTAATTTGTAACGATGGGTAGAGTTATTTCTCTGAAATCAGTTTGAACTTACTTGTTATCACTCCTCTTTCACATCTTTACCAAGATATTTCGACCTGTACGGTTAGATGTAGCCATATAAATCAATATGATATTAAAGCTATCGGAACAAAATGAAACATTCATGCCGACAAGTCGGCACAAAGGAGCATGAAAATACACACCCCTTAATCCCCTCTTTTTAGAGGGGAAACTTTACAACTCCCCTTTATTCAGAGGAGAAATTTTAGAACTCCCCTCTATTAAGGGGTTGGGGGTGTGTTATAAAGGTATTTTAAGGTGAAAATTCCTATCCTATCAAGATATTCCCCTTCACTCTGAACCAAGAGACCTTAATATACTCAATGCAGCCCTTTCAGATGCCCCTCCTTTTCCAAGAGAATTACGTATTACCAGCAGATTCTCTTTTACAAATCTATAATAACCTTCATCTTCTATGGCAGTTATAGCAGAAGATGCTATCCTTTCAGGTGTAGCCTTATGCTGAAATAGCTCGGGCACTACCCTTTGACCGGCCACAATATTTACCAATCCCTTATCCCGAACCATGACCAATATCCTTCCCAGTATATAGGTAAGAAGATTTACCTTATAAACTATTACCATAGGGACACCAAAGAGACCTGCCTCTAGGGTGGCAGAGCCAGAGGCTAGTATCAAGAAGTCAGATATATTCATAACATCATAGGTATACCCCTCTACTATCTTGATATCTAGAGAATCACCCTTTATTTTGCTCACTATATAATCTTTATCTATAGTATACGCTACAGGGAGTATAAACTGTATATGAGGGATCCTTGATTTGATTATCTTGGCTGCGCTAACCATGGTCAATAGAAGAGAATCTATCTCATTCTTCCTACTTCCGGGGAGTAGACCAATAACCTTTTTATTTGGCTCAATACCAAATCTCTTGTACCCCTCCTCTTTTGACATCGTTGGTTTCACAATGTCTATAAAGGGATGACCAACATACTCCACATCCATTCCAGCCTTTTTATAGATGGCCTCTTCAAAAGGGAGTATCACTAACATCTTATCCACAAACCTTCTAATCTTTTTGAGCCTTCCTCTCCTCCATGCCCAGATCTGTGGGCTTATATAATAAAAGACAGGGATACCCCTCTTCTTAGCAATCTTAGCCAGTCTTAGATTCAGGGTAGGATAATCTATTAATATTATTGCTCCATAATTATCGCTCTTAATCTCGGATGACAATCTCTTATAGACATTCCAGAATAGACCTATCTTCCCTATTATCTCAGTCCCCCCAACTACCCCCATATCCTTTGCGTCAAATAGGATTTCAACCCCCGCCTCTTTCATCCCCTCCCCACCAACCCCACATATCTCTATATCTGGTCTTATCTTAAGAAATGATTTTACTAGATGACTCCCATGCAGATCGCCTGATGCCTCTCCTGCAACAATTAGTATCCTCATAGCACCAATTCAGACAGCAACAATAGAGATACCAACTTCATCGGCAATGGCCTGTACCTCTTTTAAGTTTACTATCATTGTTTTTCCTGCCTCAATAGCCAGGACACTAGCATTACCAGCAGACATCATCTTTATTGTCTTGATACCTATGGTAGGGATATCAAAACGTCTATCTTGATTCTGCCAGCTTACCTTGACAACAACCCCATTATCTTTTGCTATGTTACATCCCCTCTTTATCGTCTCATCCGTTCCTTCAATGGCCTCAACAGCTATTACTGCCTGATCCTTTACCACAATGGTCTGTCCAATATTGAGAGAAGCTATCTCCTTTGCCATTATGAATCCATATTCTATATCCCTCCATTCCCTCTCATCTGGAGCCCTCTTTGTCAATACCCCTTTTGGGGGAAAGAGTTCGTTGAGAAAGAGATTCTGATCTAGAACCTTAATCCCTTCCTTTTCTATCTCCTTAGTAATGGCTAACATGAGGGTGTTATCATCCTTCTGTTTAAGTTTGGTAAGGAGCTTCAATGCCCTAAGATCGAATCTCTTGGTCTGAAAGATGAGCCTCTTTTCGATCTTACCTATCAGTACTACCTCCTTTATCCCCTCTACCTTAAGGGTCTTTAATATCTTGTTTGCCTCTCCTATACCAAGGTGGTAAACCTTTTTAGATGAAGATCTTAATGCTGCTACAGATTCCTCTGAAAAGGCAATAGAGATGATCTCCATCCCCTTTGCCTTTGCCTTATTAGCGAGTATTACAGGAAGATCCCCTGTCCCTGTTATCAATCCTAATCTTCTAATACCTTCATCCCCTTCTTGATTTTCTCAACGATCTCTATGGCCACCTTTAAGGAGATCAACTCTTTATCTACTGGTATAGACCGATGTATACCATTTGTTGAGCACTCTATCAAATGCAATATCTCCAACTTTAATGGATTATCACGGTGTACAAATATCCTTTCTATAAGTGATTCCTGCTTATAACGGAGTTCTTCTTTGGTAAGCCTATGCTCTGATGATGCCTGTCTGTGGATATGTATATCCTGATCAGTATAATCAAGAAATACATATGCATCCTTTTGTGTTATTGCCATTGTCCTTATCTTATTCTGAGTTACTCTACTTGCCACTATATTAGCGATGCAACCATTCCTGAAGCGGATATGGACATTTGCCAAGTCATCTTTATCAGAGAATACCGAACTTCCCATTACATTTATGATATCAACCTCTGAGTCAACAAGGTTTAGTATTATATCTATATCATGTATCATCATATCCATCACTACACCATCATCCTGAATCCTGGAATCGAATGGCCCCATCCGTCTGCTTTCAATCAAAATAGGATCTTTTACTATCTTTTTTAACTCCTGAACCGCACCATTAAACCTCTCTACATGGCCTATATGAAGCGTAAGACCTTTCTCATCAGCGATCCTGAATAGATCCTTTGCATTATCCATATTATCAGAGATAGGCTTTTCTAAAAGGACATTTACACCTGCCTCTAAAAAATCTCGAGCAATCTTGTAATGAAGAGATGTAGGGACAGCAATGCTTACAACATCCACCTTATTGAATACCTGATGATAATCGTGATAGAATACAGTATTATATCTTTCAGCTATCTCATGCCCCCTTTTACTATCTATATCAACGATCCCCACAAGATCGGTATTAAATAGCTCAGAGTAGACCCCAACATGGTATCTACCCATACGTCCAACTCCAATAACACCTGCTCTGACCTTTTTCACCTTATCTTTCTTCATTTACATAATCCTCTCTCGGAGCTTTCTATAAATTCTACAATATTTCTGATTTCATCATGCATCTCTATCTCATTCTTTATCTTCTCCAGTGCCTGACTAGTATTGAGTTTCGAATAAAATAGAAGTTTAAATGCCTGCCTTATATCATTCCTGATATTAGGGGTAATGTTACTCCGTCTTAACCCAATGACATTTATCCCTCGTACCTTTGCAGGATTTCCCTCTATTAATGAATATGGGAGGATATCCTTTGATATCCGTGATAAACCACTGATCATGGATAACCTCCCTATGTGGACAAATTGATGTATCCCTACATATCCAGATATTACAACCTTATCTTCAACTACAATATGTCCTGGCAGACCAGTATAATTTGTAATTACTACCTCATTCCCTATCTGACAGTCATGTGCTATATGTGTATATGCCATAAGGTAGCAGTTATTTCCAATGATGGTTGCCTTATCCTCCTTACCTGAACGGTTAATTGTGACATATTCCCTGATGACATTATTGTCACCTATCTTTACAAATGATCTTTCCCCCTGATATTCAACAATCTGAGGTTTCCCACCCAGAACCGCCCCATGACCTATCTGACAATTCTTTCCGATCTCTGTCCACCCCTCTATACAGACATTTGAAGATATCTCTGTTCCATCACCAATCTTTACATTAGGACCAATCACAGAGAAATGACCGATAACAACATCATCTCCAATCTCAGCACTCTTATGAACTATTGACCTTTCATGTATACGATCTCCTTGAGGCACGGTCTTCCATTATCCTCCCTTAATGAGAAAAAGTGGATGTGGATGTGGATGTATTCACATCCACATCCACATCCACAATTATTCGACCTGTACGGTTAGATTTGGCATTATAAATCAATACAATAGTAAGCCATCAGAATAAATTTAGATAAAGTCCCCTCTCCCCCTTGGGGAG
>JACRGM010000110.1 GCA_016212345.1 Nitrospinota bacterium | reverse complement strand
ACCTTCCTTACCTTCCCAAATATAATCTCATCTATCTCAGCCGCATCAATGACCTCCTTTTCTAACAATGCCTCTGCTAACTTATAGAGTTTGTCCTTATTTTCTTCTATCAGTTTCTTCGCATCATTATAACTCTCTATTACTAGTCTCTTAACCTCTTCGTCTATTTCAATGGCTGTCTTCTCACTATAGTCCTGATGCTGAGCTATCTCCCTTCCAAGGAATATCTGCTCTTCCTTTTCTCCATAAGCCAATGGCCCCATCCGTTCACTCATACCCCACTCCTTGACCATCTTCCTTGCAAGATTAGTAGCCCTCTCAATATCATTCCCTGCACCTGTTGTCTGATGATTCAGTACTATCTCCTCACAGGCCCTTCCCCCTAAAAGCACAGTAAGATTGCTTCTCAGATAGTGCCTCGTATATGTATGCTTCTCATCAATAGGGAGTTGCTGGGTCTGCCCGAGAGATCTCCCTCTCGGAATAATCGTTACCTTATGTATAGGATCTGTCCCTGGAAGAAGTCTTGCGACCAAGGCATGACCTGCCTCATGAAAGGCAGTATTTCTCTTCTCCTCATCACTTATTATCATACTCCTTCTCTCAACACCCATCATGACCTTATCTTTGGCATCCTCAAAATCGATCATATCTACCTTGCTCTTACCACGACGGGCAGCCAAAAGGGCTGCCTCATTTACCAAATTTGCTATATCTGCACCTGAAAAACCAGGTGTACCTCTGGACAATATCTCTAGATCAACATTCTTTGCAAGGGGTATATTGGCACTATGTACAACCAAAATCCCTTTACGACCTTTTATATCTGGTATAGGAACCACAATCTGACGATCAAACCTCCCAGGTCTTAGAAGGGCTGGATCCAGGACATCAGGTCTATTCGTAGCAGCTATCATTATAACACCCTCATTCGATTCAAAGCCATCCATCTCTACCAAGAGCTGATTAAGGGTCTGTTCTCGTTCATCATGCCCTCCCCCTAGTCCAGCACCACGATGTCTCCCTACTGCATCAATCTCATCAACAAATATGATACACGGGGCATTTTTCTTCCCCTGGTCAAAAAGATCTCTCACCCTCGATGCCCCTACCCCTACGAACATCTCAACAAAATCAGAACCACTTATACTAAAGAACGGTACATCGGCCTCCCCTGCAATAGCTCTAGCAAGAAGAGTCTTCCCTGTACCTGGAGGACCCATCAATAGGACACCTTTAGGTATCTTTCCACCCAATTTCTGAAACTTCTGGGGGTCTCTAAGAAATTCTATTATCTCCTCGAGTTCCTCCTTTGCCTCATCTATACCTGCAACATCCTTAAAGGTGGCCTTATTCTTCTTATTATCGGAAAGGAGTCTTGCCTTGCTCTTACCAAAAGAGAGCGCCTTAGTGCCCCCTACCTGCATCTGTCTCATAAAGAATATCCATATGCCAAGGAGGAGAAGCATAGGAAACCAGGAAATCAGAAGATTCATATACCATGAGGTCTGTTCTGGTGCGCGGACATTTATATTTACCCTCTTCTCCCGCAATATCTTAATCATATCTGGGTACTTAGGGGCATAGGTCTTAAAACTCTTTCCATCTCTAAATCTTCCACTTATATTATCACCCTCAATAACAACCTCAACAACATCTCCCTTCTCCACAAAATTGATAAAATCACTGAATATAATCTCCTGATACTGAGGCTTCTCAAGTGGAAAAATATTGAAAAGGGCTATCATTATAAGACCTATCACCAACCACAAGGCTAGGTTTTTATAGAATTGATTCAATCTAATTTCTCCTTTCTATTAAAAAGAGTGAAAAAAAATAAAATGGTTAAGAGTCAGTGTAGTATGTTTCTATAAAATCTTCTTAATTTTATCTCATCCTTTTGTATATAATTTAACATAAATATAATATAAATACCACAAGAAAAAAATCACCCAAAATCCTAAATCTGACTTTGGGAATCAGGATCTCTTAATATCTATTATCAAGACCTTTTTGGTCTCATCTGTCAATCTTACCTCCTCTGAGACCCTCATCCCCACTACCCATAGGATCTTGTTGTTAGAGACAAGGAGTAATATCCGGTCCCTCTCCTCCCTCTGTACCTTCTCATCTATAAAAAAATCCTTAAGCTTCTTACTTCCACTCATCCCAAGGGGATGAAACCTGTCCCCTGGACGCCTTGTCCTGACCCATAGAGAATTCCCGGTTTTTTCGTAATCAAGGAATACCTTAAAATTATTATTAAAATCAAGATCAACATCATTTATATCTCTAATCTCAGCGTCAAATCTTACACAGAGGATTGATATAAAAGTAGATCCAGGGATTGTAAGTCCTTCCTTTAATAGATAGATAGATTTACCATGATCTAAATATGGTTTTAAATATGGTTTATCTTGAGATCTCATACGGTTATTAGAAGAGAGATATAATTTATCGTATATATATTTTACAGTTATATCCCCGGGGAGTTCTATATATCTATTAGATACCCTCATCTTTACTAATCTCAATATATCAGAGATATGTCTACCCGATATCCTACTCAAATCCCCCCTTAATACCTTTAATCCCTTTCTCAAGACCCTTCTTTGAAGGGCAACATGAAGTCCTCTCAATATAGAGACATCCAATATAATAACCCCCTTCTTCTCCTCTAAAAGGAGATTACAAAAGATATCATTAGAATAACCTGACAGATAATCATCATCATCACTGAATATCTCAGCAGAATTTCTAAGTATCTCTATGATCTTAGGGTTATAATCCCTCTCTAAGATAGGAAGTAACTCACCTCTAATCCTGTTCCTTAGATAACGGAAATCAAGATTTGAAGGGTCCTTCACATATTCAATACCATTCAGAGATAAGAATCTCTCAATTTCCCGTCTAGTTATCTCTATCATAGGACGTATTATCAAGCCATTACGGATAGGTGGAATCCCACCCAGTCCTCTTGTCCCAGATCCCCTAATAATTCTCATTAACACTGTCTCTGCCTGATCATTAGCGGTATGCCCCAATGCAATCTTATTAGCAGAATGTCTCTTGAGTTCTGATTCAAAGAACTGATATCTTACCTCCCGGCCTGCTACCTGTGAAGATAACCCCTTCTCCTTCATATATGTTGGCACATCGACCTTTTTTACAGTATAAGGTAATCCTAGCCTCTTTGCATGATCCTCTACAAAGATAGCTTCCCTGTCTGCCTCCTCTCCCCTTATCATATGATTTAGATGTACCACAATTATCCCAATATTTAGCTCCTCCCTTAGATAATAGAGTGAATACAACAATGCAAGTGAATCAGGGCCTCCTGATACACCAACAATAACAATATCATTAGATACTATCATCCTATACTTTTCTATACACCTCTTTACCTTTTTCAGAAACATATCCATCATGTTTTTCCCTGTAATTATCATAAGTTATATATAATATCTTTAAGATTAAGTTTAAGATATGAATGGAGGAAATTCCTCAATATCTCCCCTCAGTGACACCTGCATCTTCAAATGTAGCCATCTCTAAGAATATCTTGACACCTGCCTCGATAAGGGTGATTCCCAATGCAGCACCTGTCCCCTCCCCTAACCTCATATCGAGATCAAGGAGTGGCTTATCTCCTATGATGTCAAAGAAGACCTTGTGTCCAGACTCAACAGAGATATGTGAGGTAAATATATACTCCTTTATCTTTGGCTCGAGTCTGAGGGCGATCAATGCACCTGCACATGAGATAAAACCATCCACAACAACAGGTATCTTATTGGCAGCAGCACCTATAATAAGACCCGCAATACCACCAATCTCATATCCACCTACCTTGGATAATACATCTATCGGATCATCTCGATTAGGTTTGTTGATATCAAGTGCCTTCCTTATAGTGGAGATCTTTCTCTTTAATCCCTCATCATCTATCCCGGTTCCCCTTCCTGTCACATCCTCTATCTCCCTCCCGCTTAAGACAGCCAATATGGCGCTACTCGGGGTGGTATTTCCTATACCCATATCTCCTGTACCCACTATATCAACCCCCTTTTCTCCCCACTTATTCATTAGATCTATCCCTATATTGATTGACTTTACTCCCTCTTCGTATGTCATTGCTGGCCCCCTGACTATATTTCCCGTCCCATATCCCACCTTATCTATGACCAACCCCTGTTGAGGTTCAAAATCATAACCTACACCAATATCTATCACTACTACCTCTGCACCTATATGTCTTGCCAAGACATTCACACCAGCGCCACCACATAGAAAATTGATGACCATCTGCTGTGTAACCTCTCTGGGAAAGGCACTTACCCCCTCTTCCACCACACCATGATCACCTGCAAAGGTAAATATCACCTTTTTCTTAACAGGGGATACCTTAAGACCCTTTATTACAGCATATCGCTGGGCAATATCCTCTAGACGTCCCAGACTCCTCCTCGGTATAGATAGTCTATCTAAGTGTCTTCTGGCATCTACATAAAGCCTCCGAGGGATTGATTCGATCCTCTTAAGTGTCTCCTTGATTTTTTCCATTCCTTCCTCTAAAAATACCCCCTCACCCACAAAGCACGGACAAACAAGTTTGTCCATGCCACCCACATTTATATAAATTCTAAATCCTAACAGGGGAAGCACATAGGCCCGCCCCTACTTTATCTTAACAGGTATCCCTGCCATTACCATGTAGACATCACTGGCAGCATCTGACAGTATCTGATTAGCCATTCCTGCAATCTCCCTGAATCTTCGTGCCAGTCTATTTTCTGGAACAATCCCCATACCAACCTCATTGGATACAATTACTATACTATAATCTAAATTAAAGATCATCTTAGATAACTCCTCGACCCTCCCTATTATCACCTCATCTGTATTGTCACCCTTCATAATAAGATTAGAAAGCCAGAGTGTTAGACAATCGAGTACAACCACATCACACCGCCCCTTCAGGTCAGAGAGGAGAGTTGCAATCTCTAAAGGCTCCTCCACTGTATCCCATAAGTCAGAACGACTCTCTTTGTGTAGTCTGATCCTCTCCTCCATCTCTTGATCTAGGGCCTCGGCTGTTGCCAAATATATCCTTCTATCCCCCATCCCTTCTGCTAAACTTAAGGCAAAATTACTCTTCCCCCCTCTGGCCCCACCTATGACCATAATCAATCTTTGATTGACGATTGACGATTGACGATTTAATTCTTCTTTCACCAAAAGGATCCTCCACTACAGACAAACAGGCCTGTTTGTCCGTGCCTTTGTGAGGGTGGGTGGCATGGACAAACTTGTTTGTCCGTGCCTTTGTCTATATCACCCACATCTAAAGGCGATAGTATAGTATAGTATAGATTGATAGGATAAGATAATGAATTAAAAGGTATGTCATTGAGGGTCTTCTTTCATGGTAGGCACGGGCGGTTTCGAACCGCCGACCTCTTGTGCGTCAGACAAGCGCTCTCCCCCTGAGCTACGTGCCTAGATAGATTGACTCATAACTTATAACTTATAACTATAGATATCTCCAAAATACACACCCCTTAATCCCCTCTTTTTAGAGGGGAAACTTTAGAACTCCCCTCTATTAAGAGGGGTTGGGGGTGTGTTATATTAGAACTGCATATCAAACCTCCTAGCATAACCTACGCCTATCCTTAATCTCCTGTTACCGAAAATGTATTTAAACATATTCAGTTAATTCGCTCTCCGAGTGACGATGTGGTCCATATAATAAATTACTTTAAAAGTTAAATATAATTTAGTATCTTGACCTTCTATTGTCAAGCATAATTTTTAGTTGACTTCCTCTATTCTGAATGGTTAGATTAAGAGGAAAGATCAAAAAGAATTTCACTAAATCATGCATAGATTCTTTGTAACCCCAGAGATGATAGACAAAGACAGGGTAATAATAAAGGGGGGTGATGTGAATCATATCAGGAAGGTTCTTCGCCTCTCTGTTGGGGATAAGATCACTATATTGGATGGGACAGGTGATGAGTATCTGGTAGAGTTGAACAGGGTTACTAAGAATGAGGTTATCGGAGATATTGTAAAGAGAGAAAAAAAGGACACTGGGACATTGATCAGGATTGTTATTGGTCAAGGGATACCAAAAGGGGATAAGATGGATATTATCATTCAAAAGGCTACAGAACTAGGGGTATCTGTACTTGTCCCTATAAAGACCGAGAGGATGATAGTGAGGATAGAGAGTCAACAAGGGGCAAAAAAGATAGAGAGATGGCGGAGGATTGCAAGGGAGGCAGCAAGACAATCTGTCAGGAGAACAATACCTGAGATATCGGAAGAGATCATAGATCTTCAACGATTCTGTACACTCTATCACAGATGTAATCTAAAGTTGATCCTCTGGGAAGAGGAGAAGGAAAAGGGGCTCAGAGAGGTCTTGAACAGAGATTCCATCTCTATCCCGATGGATATCGCTGTTATTATAGGACCTGAAGGGGGGTTTTCCAAAGAAGAGATCAAGATTGCGAAGGAGTTTGGTTTTATCCCAACAGGTCTAGGGTCAAATATATTGAGGACAGAGACGGTTGCACTTACCATCCTCAGTATAATCCAGTTTAGATTTGGTAACATTGGATAAAAATGCATAGAGTAAGCTAATATCTCTAACTTTAATTATAGTGAACGACTTTAAAAAGTTGACATTACTCACCCTCCCCTTAATCCCCTTCCCTCAAAGGAGGGGAAAGAATTTAAGCCCCCTCTCCCCTTGTGGGAGAGGGTTGGGGTGAGGGGTTATTTTCAGAGGGATTTAATTTGAAATTCGGCAAGTTTGAGATATATCCAGTCTCTGATGGGTCATTTATGTTAGATGGTGGGGCGATGTTTGGAATAGTCCCCAAGGTTCTATGGCAAAGAACCAATCCTGCAGATGAAAAAAATAGGATAGTTATGGGACTAAATCCCTTATTGATAAGTAACGGGAAAAGGAATATCTTAGTAGATACAGGTATGGGGGATAAGGGTGATGAAAAATTTTTCCAGATATATAAGATAGATAGGAAAGAAGATCTTTTAACCTCTCTAAAAAGGTTGGGGATCTTACCTGATGATATAAATATAGTAATAAATACCCATCTACATTTTGATCATACTGGAGGAAACACCATTAAGAATGAAAGGGGAGAGATTGTACCTCGTTTCCCAAAGGCAAGGTACTTTATACAGAAAGGGGAGTGGCAAAATGCCCTAAATCCTAATGAACGTACCAAGGCCAGTTATATCTTTGAAAATTTTCAGATATTGGATATAACAGATCAATTGATACTTATAGAAGGAGATACAGAGATAGAAGAAGGTATCAGAATTATTAAAACACCAGGCCATACCCGACATCATCAATCTGTCCTAATAGAATCTGAGGGTCAAAAGGCTATTTATTTAGGAGATTTAATCCCTACTACCTCCCATATCCACCACCCTTATATTATGAGCTATGATCTCTTTCCTCTTGTAACCTTGAAGACCAAAAAAGAGATATTGAATCGCGCCTTAAAAGAAGATTGGCTATTAATCTTCGAACATGATCCACTTATAAAGATGTGCTATATTACTAAAAAAGATGAAAGATTTAAGATAGATGAAGAGAGATTGATCATCCGTTAGGTGTATAACGGGATAATTTTAAAGCAGCCTCTTCTATAGCCTCTGGAGTACCTTTAACAATACCGCCTCCTTTTTGAAAAAAAACTCTTTTCATACGAAAATTAAAATTTTCATCTCCCTTTGTGAGCTGAAGGCTCGTGAGGGTTTCACCTGAAAATACCTTTATAACACACCCCCAACCCCTCTTAATAGAGGGGAGTTCTAAAATTTCCCCTCTAAAAAGAGGGGATTAAGGGGTGTGTATTTTCATGTTTCTTTATGCTGACTTGTCAGCATGTGTGTTTCATATTATTTGCTTCTATTTTATAAAATAATTGGGAGGGT
>JACRGM010000108.1 GCA_016212345.1 Nitrospinota bacterium | reverse complement strand
TGGTGCAACGCTGAAGACGGAACAAAAGACAAGCCAGATGTGCAAGTTATTTCTGCGTAGTGCCTAAGGCGTACTGAGTAGTACGTTGTCGAGGATTTCGACTGATAACGCAGTGTAATTTGTTATATGGAAATCTATAGAGGGGAGTATATCAATATGGGTAAGGTATTAGAGATGACAGAAGAGAGAGATCAATCCATACTCTCAAAGGTAGGAAACACCCCACTCATAAAGATCAAAAACCTAACAAAGGGACTAAAGGGTGTGGAGATATATGCCAAGGCAGAATGGTATAATCCAGGTGGATCTGTAAAGATAAGACCTGCCTTGAGGATGATCATAGACGGTGAAAGGTCGGGTATATTGACAAAGGGAAAGACCATACTCGATTCTACATCAGGGAATACAGGGGTGGCCTATGCCTTAATCGGATGGGTAAAGGGATATGCTGTTAAACTCGTAGTACCAGGGAATGTATGTATTGAGAGAAAGAAGGCCATGAGAGAGATATATAATGCAGAGATAGTCCTCTCAGATCCTATAGATGGTTCAGATGGGGCTATTATGGAGGTACACAAGATATATAACGAAGATCCTGATAAATACTTTATGCCTGATCAATATAATAATCCATCAAATTGGAAGGCTCATTTCGATACAACAGCGGTTGAGATCATAGAACAGACAAAAGGGAGGGTCACCCATTTTGTGGCTGGTATAGGGACAGGGGGTACGGTTATGGGAACAGGGAGAGGACTAAAGAGATATAATAAAGATATTAAGGTGATTGCTGTAGAACCTTTAGAATCGCTACACGGTATCGAAGGACTGAAGCATATGGGTAGCTCAATAGTCCCAGGTATATATGATGAGAGTTTTTTAGATGGTAAGATAAGTGTAAAGACAGAGGATTCCTATAAGATGGTTAGCAGATTGGCACGGGAAGAGGGACTTGTAGTTGGTCACTCCTCTGGCGCGGTTATGAAGGCATCACTAGAGCTGGCACAGAGATTAAATGATGGGGTTATTGTTACAATCTTCCCAGATAGCTGTGAGTGTTATGTTGCAATTGATGATTTTAAGAGAACAAGAGAACCGGTTAGAGAGAAACCAATACAAGAGCTTAATATCAAAGGAGAGGTATGTCCTTATACCTTTGTCAAATCAAAACTAGCGATAGAAAAATTAGAACCAGGGGATATTCTAAGGATTATTGTAGATCATTTTCCGGCTCTTGATAATGTACCAAGGAGCCTCACAGATGATGGTCATGAGATATTAAAGATAAATAGGCTAAATAATACTGATTGGGAGATAGTGGTGAAAAAGAGTAGGAGGTAGATGGTAAGGAAATATAGGAGAAGATCTTTATGGCTAATTTGAAGGTTCGTTTAACATTTTCTGGTGAGACAATAAAAAGACCACTGATTTATGAAATAGGCCATATGTTTAAAGTGGTTACCAATATCCGTAAGGCAGATGTAGATGAAAAGAGAGGATGGGTTGAGTTAGAGATTACGGGAGAGGGTGAAGAGATCGAGAAGGCAGTTGAGGCCTTAAAAGAAAAGGGAGTCAGGGTTGATCCTATTGAAGGTGATATTGTAGAGGGATAGATTAATTGTTTAAAAGGCTAAAATACAGGATCAGAAATATATTTATTGCAGGGCTTCTGGTAATACTCCCAATAGGGATTACCTATTTTATCCTATCATTTCTTTTCAATAATATAGATAGTCTTCTTTCCCCTATTCTTACAAGACTTCTGATATTTATAGGTCTACCTCTCCGTCCTGGTTATCGCATACCAGGTCTCGGTTTGATGGCCACTATTCTAATCATCTTTATTGTCGGGTTACTTACTACAAATATATTTGGCCGCAAATTGGTGAAATTTGGGGAACTGATATTAGAGAAGATCCCTGTAGTAAGGAGTGTTTATACAGGTGCTAAACAGGTCATAAATACCATTGCCCATACAGATAAGAAGGCATTTAGACAGGTGGTAATGGTAGAATTTCCAAGAAAGGGCGTCTACTCTATAGGCTTTGTAACCGGTGAGACTAAAGGAGAGGTACAGGATCTTACTAAGGAGGAAGTAGTAAATGTATTTTTACCGACCACCCCTAATCCTACATCAGGATTTCTGCTATTTGCCCCTAGAAATGAGATTACTCCTCTCTCCATGACAGTTGAGGATGGGCTAAAATTGATTATATCAGGTGGTATAGTTACACCAAAATGGCCGATTTAGCAAAACTTATAGATCATACACTCCTTAAACCTGAAACAACGAGAGAGGATATTGCTAACCTATGCTCTGAGGCAAAGAGGTATGGATTCTACTCTGTGTGTATCCCTCCCTTCTATGTCGCCCTTGCAAAGAGACTCCTACAAGATACAGGGATAAAGATCTGCACTGTGGTGGGATTTCCCTTGGGATTCAATACACCTCATATAAAGGTCATTGAGTCGAGAAATGCTGCTGCACGGGGTGCAGATGAACTCGATATTGTTATAAATGTAGGTCTTATAAAGTCTAAAGAGGATTCAACTATACTAGAAGAGTTAAAGAGGATAATAAAGGTTACACCTAAATCCCTCCATAAGGTGATAATAGAGACCCCTCTCCTTACAGATAGAGAAAAGGAGAGGGCCGCACTCCTTGTAGCAGAATCAGGTGCTGAGTTTGTGAAGACATCTACCGGTTTTATATCTGGGCCGACCAGTATAGAAGATGTCCTTCTATTGTATAAGACAGTGGGTAACAGGAGAAAGATCAAGGCAGCAGGGGGGATAAGAGATCTAAAGGGATTAAAGGATATGGTC
>JACRGM010000106.1 GCA_016212345.1 Nitrospinota bacterium | reverse complement strand
CTTACTCGGATTTCTTCCTCTAGCCTTGTGTAATTTATTATCTGGAAATCTATAACAAGCTTTAACGAAAATGACCTTTATGAGAATCTTGACTGGCTTTGCAAGAATCAAGCAAAGATATAGCATTGTAGGTATTCTTATCTCCCAATCGCCTCCTCAATCCTGTCTAATCCTCTTTTTATGTTCTCCATAGATGTGGCATAAGAGAGGCGTATAAAATCATCTGCTCCAAAGGCGATACCAGGTACTACAGAGACCTTTGCCTCCTGAATAAGATAATCCGCCATATTAAGAGACCCTTTAATGATCTTATCCCCATATCTTCTCCCATATAATTTAGATATATTGGGAAAGACATAGAATGCACCAAGGGGTTTAAAACATGAAACACCCTCTATGGAGTTGAGTCTCTCTACAATATAGTCTCTTCGCTTTCTGAATTCCTCTACCATTATTGCAGTCGCATCCTGAGATCCATTTAAGGCCTCCACAGCAGCCTTCTGTGAAATCGATACAGGGTTGGATGTGCTCTGACTCTGTATATTGAACATGGCAGAGACGATCTCTTTATGGGCTGCAGTATAACCTATCCGCCATCCTGTCATTGAATAAGTCTTTGATACACCATTTATAACAACTGTAAGATCCTTTATCTCATCATCTATAGAGGCAATGCTTGTGGGGTTAAATCCATCATATACAATCTTCTCATATATCTCATCAGAGATCACAAATATCCCTCTCTCCACAGAGATGGCAGCTATCTCCTCTACATCTTCCTTTGTATATGCACCACCTGTAGGATTAGACGGGGTATTTAATATGATCCCCTTTGTCCTTGATGTAATATATTGTTTAAGATCCTCTCCCCTCAGCCTGAAACCATTTTCCTCTGATGTCTCCACTATTACTGGCTCTGCCCCTGAAAGGGTTACAATATCAGGGTATGATACCCAATATGGGGCAGGGATAATAACCTCATCCCCCTCCTCAAAGAGGGCCTGAACTGCATTATATATACTATGTTTTGCGCCACAGGAGACTATTATCTCAGATTTATTATAAGTTAGCCCATTATCTCTCTTAAACTTTTCGATAATCGCCTCTTTTAGGGTATCTATACCACCAACAGGGGTATATTTTGTAAATCCCTCTTTTAAGCACCTCACTGCTGCCTCTTTTATGTTCTCAGGGGTATCAAAGTCAGGTTCTCCTGCACCAAAGCCTATGATATCTATCCCCTTGGCTCTCATAGCAGATTCCTTTGCCGTTATGGCAAGGGTCATTGATGGCTTGATCTTTTGAATCCTTTTTGAAAATTTCATTAGTTTTAAGCCCTTTGTAAGTTCTTCATTTACATTTACCAAACTTCTCTTTTAACTCTTGTTCAACCACAGGTGGTACAAGTTTGGAGATGTCTCCGTGAAGGGATGCCACTTCCTTGATTATCCTTGAGTTCAAAAAAAAATACTCTTCACTAGGTAGCATAAAGATCGTCTCTATATTACTGTTGAGTGTCCTGTTCATCAACCCCATCTGGAGTTCAAACTCAAAATCTGAGACAGCCCTCAATCCCTTAATGATGGCTATTGCATTATGTTTTTTTGCATAATCAATCAGGAGAGACTCAAAGGAATCAACTATGATATTCTCCCATCCCTCTGTTGCTTTTTTTATAAAATTTACCCTCTCTTGTCTTGAAAAGAGCGGATTCTTCTTGGGGTTAAGTGCAACAGCAATAATAAGCTTATCAAATATCTTAAGCCCCCTCTTCATGATATCGAGGTGTCCATTGGTAACAGGATCAAATGTCCCCGGATAAACAGCAATTCTCATAAATAATTAATTACTCCTTATCATGCACAATTCGAGTTTAGAGTTTAAATAAATAATAATATAACTTAGAAGATGGTGTCAATAAAAAAATTAGAACAAAAATTATAGATTTTCAGATAATAAATTACACAAGGCTAGAGGGAGAAATCTGAGTAAGGCGTACTGAGCGGTACGCCGTCGAGGATTTCGACTGATAACGCCGTGTAATTTGTTATATGGAAATCTATAGAACAAAAATTAGCAGCATCATGACAAAGTCTAAATCAGAAAGGTCAGCAATAGAAAGATTGATTTTCTTTCCCTTTTTTGATAATCTTTTATTTATGTGTTTTGCTATATATCTATAAAGGAGGAGGATAGAATGAGGACAAGAAGAAAGGTAAAAAGAAAGAGGCTAAATGAGCCTGATGAATTTATAACAACCTCAGAACAGATAGTCTTATATATTACCAAGAATTGGAGATCTATTCTTTGGGGGGGGATCGCCTTTCTATTAGTATTATTGGTAAGTATAGGGATTATATATAATAAAAGGAGGATAGATACCAAGGCGTTTGAGGAGCTCTATAAGGCATCAGTCCCCTTTAAATCAGAAGATCAAGGGGGGAATGATAATAATGATGTCAAAGAAAATGATGTCAAAGAAAAGGGGGATGAAATAAAAGAAAAGACAAAAGAAAAGGCCGTTGAAATATATGAAGATATTATAAAAAGATATCCAACGACCAAGGCTGCTGGTTATGCAAATCTATATCTAGGGCATATATATTATGAAAAAGGTCTCTATGATAAGGCAATAGAGGTATACAGTAAGGTAAAAGATAGATGGGGAGGGATACTAGTAGAAGAGGCCCTAGAGGGAATAGGATATTCATATGAAGGATTAGGAAAACATAAGGAAGCTATTGATATTTATAGAAAAATTATAGAAGGGGAGGGGAGTAAGCCAAAAGAGGAGTATTATATATATATTGGTAGATGTTATGAAGAGATAGGGGATAATGAGGGAGCAAAGAGGGTATATACAGAGTTTATCGAAAAATATCCAGATTCTAAAGAGGCTGAGAGGATAAAGGATAAGATTAAGGAGTTAGGGGTTGGGAGTTAGGAGTAGGAAGTTAGGACTAAAAGAAAAGGATTAAGAATAATGGAGCAACATCTTATTATTATTAAGTTATTACTATCTGCGGTTCTTGGTGGTCTGATAGGTATTGAGAGAGAGGTTCACGGTCGTCCTGCAGGATTCAGGACACATATCCTTATCGCAACAGGCTCAGCCCTCCTGATGATGACCTCACAATATATATTTGAGGTATATCAGGGATTAAGTGACGAGAGTGTTGTAAGGATTGATCCGGGGAGGATCGCTGCTATGACTATTGCAAGTATGGGCTTTCTTGGTGCCGGGGTTATAGTCCGAGAAAGAGGACAAGTCAGGGGGTTGACTACAGCAGCCTGTCTGTGGGTTGTTACTGCGGTAGGGCTTGGAGTTGGTTGTGGCTTCTATTTGGCATCAGTGATCACCACCTTTATATCTATCTTGTCCCTTATAGTGCTTAGATATGTGGAGAGGAATGTAAAAAAGGATTGGTATAGGAGAGCCATTATAACCACTGAAGATACAGAGGGACAGTTGATAAAGATAGATAATCTATTGAAGAAGAATAAAGGTAGGATATTGAAGATAGGATTTGATAAGGATATTATCAGAAAAGAGATATCATATGATATTGATATCAATTTTAGGAAAGATCTTGTAGATAGTAAGGTCATGGAGGAGTTGTCTATGATAAATGGGATAAAGAAGGTTCAATGGAGTTAGTTCCTATAAGGTATATTATGTAAACTTTTAACGGGTCGTGGAGAAGGGGGGCAAAGCCCCCCTCCGAGTTCACTTAGCGTGACCTCTAAAGTCTTCTCTATTAAATGCCGATAAATAATATAAAGGAGACTAATATAGATTTTCAGATAATAAATTACACAAGTAATAAATTACACAAGGATAGATGGAAATCTATAATATGAAGATATCAGATCCTCAGAATATTAAAAAGGTTACCCATTTGAAGGTTAAAGAGACGCCTCCAAAGATCAAAAGGGATGAATCAGATGGAAAGACCTCTACCTCTGTAGTAGATGTGGAGATATCTGAAAGGGCCAAAAGGATTCAGGGCATCCTTGATGTTGTTAAGGCCACTCCAGATATAAGAACCGAGAAGGTAGAGAATCTAAAAAAGGAGATTCAGGAAGGTAGATATAATGTCAGTTCAGATAAGATTGCACAAAAGATTTTAGAGGAGATTTTATCATTGGTTTTCTGAATTAACATCATTAACATCTCATCATATCAAGTGATATCTCCTTCTCCAGAAGGGGGCCAGTAACAGCCAAATTAAAGAATTTGTTATCAAATAACCTATTTGCCATATCCTGGATATCAGAGGGTGTAACCTTCTCTATCTCTGATATGGTTTCATTGATGGTAAGATGTCGTCCAAGATACAATTCCTGTTTAGCAAGTTGATTCATCCTGCTAGTAGAGCTCTCCAGCGCAAGCATCATAATCCCTTTTAATTGATTTTTCGACTTTTTAAGTTCATTTATCTCCACTTCTTTATTCTTTATAAGCCTTATCTCACCCATAATAAGTTCTATGACTGTGAAAAGGTTTTTAGGGCTCATTCCAGCATAGATACCAAAGATACCTGTATCAATATATGAAGAGGTGAAAGAGTAAATCGAATATGCCAATCCCTTTTCCTCTCTTATCTTCTGAAAGAGTCTGGAACTTATGCTCCCCCCAAGTATAGTATTTAATAAATAGGATTTGAATCTCTCACTATCACTATTTATCAATCCCTTTGTTCCCAGACAAAGATGTACCTGTTCGAGATCCTTCTCCTTAAATACCACCTTTTGCGTCATCTGAGGAGTGATGGGTCTTCTTATTGAATTACCATCTCTGTGGTAAGAGTTAAAGTATTTCTCTGATAATTTCACTAACTTCTTATGAATCACATTCCCACCACCAGCAATAATCGTCTCTTTCGGGATGTAGTGAAGATCGAGATGTGTAAGAATGTTATCTCTAGTTATTTTATTGATTATATTTGATTCACCCTGTATCGGCTGTCCAAAGGGATGATCTGGCCAGATCGTCTTATATAAAATATCATATATATAATCGCTTGGCATATCCTCAAACATCTTTATCTCTTCTATGATAACACCCCTCTCCTTCTCTATTTCATTACTCTCAAATGTTGAATTGAGTAGGATATCTGATAGGATATCTAATGCATGGGGAAGATGTTCATCTAGAATCTTAACAGAATAACAGGTATATTCTCGACTGGTAAAGGCATCTAGCTGACCCCCAATTGAGTCAATTTCAAAGGCAATCTGACGGAATGTCCTCTTTTTTGTACCTTTAAAGGCGAGGTGTTCTAAGAAATGAGAGATACCATTATTGTGCTCATCTTCATCTCTCGAACCAGTATTAAGCCATACACCTATTGATACAGATCTCACATAAGGGATATTTTCTGTAATTACCCTTATTCCATTAGTAAGGATATCTTTTTGATACTTACTTTCTCTCAACATCCTTCCTCTCGTTTTTTGCTTCTTTATGACTCAATCTGATTTTACCTTCGCTAGTGACCTCCAGAACCTTGACCATAATCTCATCTCCCTCTTTAAGTTCATCGGATACCTTATTGACGCGTCGATCAGATATCTGGGATATATGTACAAGACCATCAGTGCCAGGGAATATCTCCACAAAGGCACCAAAATCCATAATCTTCTTAACCTTTCCCATGTATATCTCCCCAACCTCAGCCTCTTGAGTCAACCTTCTTATGATATCTATAGCCTTTTCTGTAGATTCCTTATTCGTAGATACAATCGAAATAACCCCATTATCTTCAATATCTATAATAACCCCTGTCTCCTCAATAATATTCCTTATAATCTTACCTCCTGGCCCAATCACATCCTTTACCTTATCACTATTTATCTTTATTGTTTTAATTCTAGGGGCATATTCTGATAATTCTGGTCTAACTTCGGATATAACACTATTCATCTTTTCAAGGATATACAATCTCCCTTCTCTTGCCTGTTCTAATGCCTCCTCAATTATCTCCCTTGTGACCCCATCTATCTTAATATCCATCTGAAATGCAGTAATACCTCTCTTAGTTCCAGCCACCTTAAAATCCATATCCCCTAAATGATCTTCAAGACCGAGTATATCTGATAATATGCATACCTTTTCACCTTCTTTTATAAGTCCCATCGCGATACCAGCAACTGGTGTCTTAATAGGTATCCCTGCATCCATTAGCGAAAGTGAAGCACCACATACCGTGGCCATAGAAGAAGAGCCATTTGACTCTAATATATCTGACACGACTCTTATAGTATAAGGAAACTCTTCTTTTGAGGGAAGAATAGGAATGAGGGCTCGTTCTGCTAAAGCCCCATGGCCAATCTCACGACGTCCTGGACTTCGTAAAGAGTCAGCTTCTCCCACGCAGAAGGGTGGGAAATTATAATGGAGCATAAAGGACTTCTTTGTCTTCCCTTCTAATTTTTCTATTGTCTGTTCATCTACAGATGAACCTAATGTGGTGACAACAATAGCCTGTGTCTCTCCTCGAGTAAATAGTGCCGAACCATGGGTCCTAGGGAGTACGCTCACATTGCACGATATAGGTCTTATCTCTTTTAATCCCCTTCCATCTGATCTTATACCTTCCTCAATAATCAGATTCCTTACTATTTCCCTCTCTATCTCTTCAAAAAGATTTTTTACCTCTGTGGTCTTTTTATCTCTCTCTTCCTCGGTCAATTGTTCTAAGAACTCATTTAGAACCTTATCCATAGCTATTTTTCTCTCGAGTTTATTCGAGATAATTACTGCTTTCTTAATACCATCAGTGACCATTTCACGTACTCTATTTCGAAGCCCACTGTCAATGGAAGGCTCCTCCACCTTTATCTTCTCTTTTCCTATCATCCCCTTAAGCTCGGTCTGTAATTTGATAATCTTCTTAATATTCTCATGACCATACATCATTGCCCCAACAAGAACATCTTCAGTGATCTCCTTTGCTTCCCCTTCAACCATCACTATAGACTCCTCTGTTCCTGCTATGACTAGATTCAGATCACCATCTTCTAATTCTTTATAAGATGGATTAACCACAAATTCTCCATCTACCCTTCCTACCCCTACAGCTCCAATTGGTCCCAAGAATGGTATATCTGAGATAGTTAATGCCGCTGATGAACCTATAATTGCTAAGATATCAGGGGCATTTTCTTGATCAGCAGAAAGTGTCATACATATTATCTGTGTCTCCTTTGTAAACCCAGCAGGGAATAAAGGTCGAATTGGTCTATCAATCAGCCTTGAAGTGAGAATCTCTTTTTCGCTAGGCCTCCCTTCTCGTTTAAAAAATCCACCTGGGATCTTTCCTGCAGCATATGTCTTTTCCCGATAATCTACTGAGAGAGGAAAAAAGCTGGTATCCTTACCCTCCTTATTCTCTGTTACTGCTGTTGCCAGGACAACAATATCTCCATATCTTACCAAGACAGCTCCATTAGTCTGTCTAGCTATCTCTCCTCCCTCTATTGATAATTTGTTTCCACTTCTAATCTCTGATTCTACTTTTGCTAACATCAACTTAAGCCCTCCCATTCATTCAAAGTAATGTTCAAACATAATGTTCAAAACGCCATCTAAAATCTATGCATATTATCTTCTTATCCCTAATTTATCTATAATCGTTTTATACCCCTCTATCTTATTTTTTTTCAAATAGTCTAGTAACCTTCTCCTCTGTCCAACTAGCCTTAATAACCCCCTTCTTGAGTGATGATCTTTGTTATGGCGTTTAAAATGCTCAGTTAGATAATTGATCCTCTCACTGATAATAGCTACCTGAACCTCTATGGAACCTGTATCTTTTTCATGCAATCTGAATCCATTTATAATCTCTTTCTTTTTTTCCTTTAATAACGCCATAAGTAGTATCTCCTCTGAAAAATATTCCTCTGTAAATAGCCTTTCACCCTCCCACAAAAAGACACGGACAAACAAGCCTGTCTGTGTGCCTGCCTGTGCGTTGCCTGTCTGCGTGCAACGCACAGGCAGGTTTGTCCATGCCACCCAGCTTTATATAAATTCTAAATCCTAATATCTAAATTTTCATCCCGAAATATATCCAAAGATGATAATACCTTATCCATAGAGTACAATATACTAAATACCCTTCCCTCCTCTCTTATCAAGATCAAATCTTCTATAGATAGAGAATCCTCTATTTTAAATATCCCTACCCTAATTCTTTCAAGTTCAAGCATATGTGCACCACAACCCAATTCTTCTCCTATACTATCACACAATGTACGTATAT
>JACRGM010000105.1 GCA_016212345.1 Nitrospinota bacterium | reverse complement strand
CGGGGAGAATAATAAAGAAGACCTATAACCCGGGGATATTCTTATCTGCCTTTAAGGAAAAGGCATCACTTTTAAATGAACAGAACACTATTCTGATCGAGAATGAGGGTATCAGGATAATCGTTAGACAGATCGCGGGTCTGATAGCAAGAAGGATCGTCTGTTGGGTAAAGGAAGGGGATTTCCTGATGGGAGGGGATAGGTTTGGTCTTATCAGGTTTGGTTCAAGGGTGGATATTATACTCCCATTAGGTACGGTGATATGTGTGGGTGTTGGTGACAAGGTTAAGGGAGGAGAGACAATTATAGCAAGGAGAAATATATGGACAAAAGGATGAAGATAAAGAGAGGCATCTATATCATACCAAATTTATTAACCACAGGAAATGTCTTTTGCGGTTTCTACGCCATAGTAGCCATAATCAATAATCAATTTTATAGTGCGGCGGTTGCTATTATAATAGCCATTATCTTTGATGGACTGGATGGGAGGGTCTCGAGGCTAACCCATTCCTCCAGTGATTTCGGATTGGAGTATGATTCCCTTGCTGATCTAATATCCTTTGGAATCGCACCTGCCCTCCTTACATATGTCTGGGTTCTTAAACCATTTGGCCGAATCGGATGGATGGCATCATTTCTCTTTGTGATATGTGGTGCATTAAGATTGGCAAGGTATAATACAAATGCATCTATCATCAGAGATTATTCCTTCAGGGGGTTACCGATCCCTGCTGCCGCTGGTGTAATTGCCTCACTTGTGATTATGACAAAGGAGATCCTCTCTATTGAGAGGACAGAGCCTATCATCATGGTTATAATCGTATATCTACTGGCTTTTTTGATGGTAAGTAATATTAGATATAGAAGCCTAAAGGGATTAGAACTTAAGAAAAGGAGACCTTTTAATATGTTGGTGTTTTCTATCCTCTTTATCTATATTATTGCGACCATACCTGAGATAATGATATTTTTGATAACCGTCATATATGCACTATCCGGCCCTGTAGAGGGCCTATTATTCACCAAGCATCTTAAGCCAGCAGCAAGAAGGCTTATAAATCGTTTAGAGAGAAAGAGAAGTGATCAATAATGAAGAATGGTGAATCTATTACTATCTTTGATACAACACTCAGGGATGGAGAACAATCCCCTGGTTTCAGTATGAATATAGAGGAGAAGGTAAGGCTTGCAACGCAGTTGGCAAGATTGAAGGTTGATGTAATAGAGGCAGGATTCCCTATAGCATCTGAGGGTGATTTTGAGGCAGTAAAGGAGATCGCAAGGGGTGTAAAGGGAGCGATCATTGCAGGTCTTTGTCGGGTAATAAAGAAGGATATAGACCGTGCATGGGAGGCCCTTAAATATGCTGAAAGGGCGAGGATCCATACCTTTGTTTCAACATCGGATATCCATCTAAAATATCAATTAAAGAAGGGTAGAGAAGAGGTACTTCATGAGGGAGTAGAGGCGGTAAGATATGCACGACAATATACCGATGATGTAGAGTTCTCGGCCATGGACGCTGTGAGAAGTGATCTTGAATACCTCTTAAGGGTAATAGAGGCTACCATAGATGCTGGAGCCACTACCATCAATATCCCGGATACTGTAGGATATGCCATACCAACAGAGTTCGGTTCAATGATAAGGATGATAAGGGAGAGGGTCCCAAATATAGATAAGGCTGTGATAAGTGTTCACTGTCATAATGATCTAGGGTTGGCTGTAGCCAACTCCCTGGCTGGTATAGAGAATGGTGCAAGACAGGTAGAATGTACCATAAATGGAATTGGAGAACGTGCTGGAAATGCCTCCCTAGAAGAGGTGGTTATGGCCATTAAGACAAGGCGTGATTATCTCCATTTAAAGACAGGGATCAAGACAAAGGAGATCTATAAGACAAGCAAGTTACTAAGCAGTATTACAGGTATAGCAGTTCAACCAAACAAGGCTATAGTAGGGGAGAATGCCTTTGCCCACGAATCAGGTATCCATCAAGATGGGATACTTAAGGAGAGAACTACTTATGAGATAATGACCCCAGAATCTATTGGTCTTACCAAGAGTAGACTGGTGTTGGGGAAACACTCTGGAAGGCATGCATTCTCAAAGAGGCTTGAGGCCATGGGATTTAAACTCAGTAAAGAGAGATTGGATAGGACATTTCTACAATTCAAGAGGGTGGCAGATATAAAGAAGGAGATATTTGACGAAGACCTTGAGGCTATAGTTGAGGATGAGATATCTCAGGTACCAGAGACATTCGTGCTTAAATATTTACAGACTACAAGTGGGAGTCATACTATCCCCACTGCTACCATAAAAGTAAAGAAGGGAGATACAATTACACAAGATGCCGCTATAGGTGATGGTCCTGTGGATGCGACTTATAAGGCCATTGATAGGATAACAGGGATACCAGGGAGACTAATTACATATTCAATAAGGGCGGTTACATGTGGGAAGGATGCTATTGGCGAGGTTGTAATAAGGGTAGAGTTCAATGGCAGTATCGTCATAGGGAGGGGGGCGAGTACTGATATAGTAGAGGCGAGTGCCAAGGCATATCTTAATGCTGTGAATAAGGTGGTGTATAGAAATAAAGTGCCTAAGGTGGGTTAAGATAATTATATAGATTTCCATATAACAAATTCCACTGCGTTATCAGTCGAAATCCTCGACAACGTACTACTCAGTACGCCTTACTCGGATTTCTCCTTCTAGCCTTGTGTAATTTATTATCTGAAAATCTATAGGTTAGTTTTATATTGATCTTTTATCTTTGATTTTTTATTTTTATGGTGGCATGGTTTCACAGGGTTAAGACCCCTCTGGTAGGGATAAAGAAAAAGATGAATCTCCCGGATGGGATGTGGATAAGATGTGATAGATGTAGGGAGATAATCTATATATCTGAATTTGAGAATAATGCCAAGGTCTGTCCAAGGTGTAATTATCATTATAGAATCAGTGCAATGGAGAGGATTCGATTACTCCTTGATGAGGGGAGTTTTCAGGAATCTGATCGAGATATGGTATCCACAGACCCACTTAGATTCAAGGATACCATGAAATACAAGGATAGATTGAAGAAGGCATCAAAAAAGACGAATCTTAAAGATGCCATTGTGTGCGGTGCTGGGACTATCAATCGTCACAATATAGAGATATGTGTCTTTGAATTTGAGTTTATGGGGGGTAGTATGGGATCGGTTGTTGGTGAGAAGATAGCAAGGGGAATAGAACGATCTATCCATAAGAATGTCCCCATCCTTATAGTCTCCTGCTCGGGTGGGGCACGGATGCAGGAAGGGATCCTTTCACTTATGCAATTGGCAAAGACCTCGGCTGCCCTTGCAAGGCTCTCAGATGCGAGAATCCCTTTTCTCTCTATCCTGACAGACCCTACAACAGGTGGAGTCACTGCAAGTGTTGCTATGCTTGGCGATATCATTATTGCTGAACCAGAGGCATTGATCTGTTTTGCTGGCCCTAGGGTCATTGAACAGACTATCAAACAAAAACTCCCTGATGGGTTTCAGCGATCTGAATTCCTCTTAGAACACGGCTTTGTTGATATGATTGTACACAGAAAGGATATGAAGAGTACCATAAGTAAGATACTCGATTTCTTCGGAAGCCCATAAAGAAGACAGGAGTCAGGAGTCAGGAGTCAGAAGACAGAATAGCATTAGAATATGCCTCTAACAGTTTACTCAGTTCCTCTAATTGTTTAGCTTTTTCTCTCTTCATTCTGACTCCTGACTCCTGACTCCTGTCTTCTTTATGGGCTTCCGAAGAAATCGAGTATCTTACTTATGGTACTCTTCATATCCTTTCTGTG
>JACRGM010000107.1 GCA_016212345.1 Nitrospinota bacterium | reverse complement strand
TGGATCATGCCCACAACTCCTCCCACGCATAAGGCCATGTCGGTGATAAAATCCATGTAGATAGATGCCAAGGCAAAGCGGAGGTTTCTGACCCAACAGGCATATTTAATGAGCCGGAGGGACATTACCAAGTAGACAAGGACTCCCCCAGTGGCCACCCACCATCTTAATAAGTTCAAAAAATGGCTTGACACTATCTATAATTATCCAATATTATAAAATAAAAATATCATCCCTGATAGAAGGAGAAATCCGAGTAAGGCGTACTGATCGGTACGCCGTCGAGGATTTCGACTGATAACGCCGTGTAATTTGTTATATGGAAATCTATAGAGCTAAATCTGATTCCTGAAGGTATGTCTTGAAGGGTTTCATGAAGAAAAGGGCTGTTATGTTTATTGCTACAGGGGGATACGCAGGATATTTCCCAGTAGCCCCTGGAACCGTTGGATCTCTTGTTGGTGTTATACTTTATCTATTCCTCTATAGACTTTATCCCTTATTTTATTTTATAATAATTCTACACCTCTTTTTTCTAGGGGTATGGTCTTCAGGAGAGGCAGAGAATATCCTGAATAAGAAGGATCATCATTATATTGTAATAGATGAGATAGTCGGCCTTTTGCTGACCATGTTTCTCTTGCCAGAAGGGGTATGGTTTATAATTGGAGGATTCCTTCTTTTTAGGCTCTTGGATATCCTAAAGCCATTTCACCAGATAGAAAGGATGAAGGGTGGGTTCGGGGTGATGTTGGACGATTTAGTTGCAGGGATAATTGCAAACCTAATATTACAATCCTTCAGGCTATTTTGATCTTTACATAGATCTTCAGATAATCCAAAATCCCGTTTTAGGAGTATGGGGATAAAAATTTATTTGACAAGGTAAGATAGTTCTGATAATTATGGATGAAATAAGGGCATTTATTGCTATAGATATACCCAATTCGTTGAAGGAAAAGATATCTGAAATTCAGAATAGATTCGGAGAGCTGAAGGGATCCATTGGTTTTGTGAGAGTGGCTAATATCCATTTAACCTTGAAGTTTCTAGGTAATATCTCAGATAAACAGATTAGTGATATAAAAGGGGTAATTTCTGAATCAACTAAGGGGATTCTCCCTTTTACACTGAGTGCTACAGAGATAGGGGTCTTTCCAAATATTAGATATCCAAGGGTCCTCTGGCTTGGACTGAAAGATGACTTGGGAAGATTAACGCCCCTTCATAAGAATATAGAAGATAATATGTCCAAATTAGGTTTTCAGTCTGAGGGTAGAGGATTCACCCCCCATCTAACACTCGGAAGAATAAGATCATTGAAGGGGAAGGATCAGCTCATAAAATTGATTGAGTCTGAAAGGGATATCAAGATAGATGAGGTAATACCTGTGGAGAGGGTGAATCTGATGAGGAGTCAACTTAAACCAAGTGGTGCAGTCTATTCTGTTCTATAGATTAAAGAGGAGAAACTATCATGGTAATCTTTAAAGATACTAATGATAAAGGGAAGGCGCTTGATATAGCATTTTTACAGATAGAAAAACAGTTTGGTAAAGGTGCGATAATGAGATTAGGATCTGGATATATTGATCAGGATATACCTGTAATATCTACTGGTTCTATCTCCTTAAATGCCGCATTAGGTGTGGGTGGGGTACCTAGGGGACGGATTGTGGAGATATTCGGACCCGAGTCATCAGGTAAGACCACCTTAACCCTTCATATAATTGCTGAGGCACAAAAACAGGATGGTGTAGCTGCATTCATAGATGCAGAACATGCCATGTATTCATTATATGCCCATAACCTTGGTGTCAATACAGATAACCTCCTGATAGCACAGCCTGATACAGGGGAACAGGCCCTTGAGATATGTGAGGTACTGGTAAGGAGCGGGGCAGTAGATGTAATAGTTATAGACTCTGTGGCAGCACTAGTCCCAAAGGCTGAACTGGATGGAGAGATGGGTGATGCACATATGGGACTTCAGGCAAGATTGATGTCACAGGCACTGAGAAAATTGACTGATGTGATAAGCAAATCCAAGACATGTATGATCTTTATTAATCAGATCAGACAGAAGATTGGGGTCTTCTTTGGAAATCCTGAGACTACCACGGGTGGTAATGCCCTTAAATTCTATACATCTGTTCGTCTAGATATAAGGAAGGTAACAACTATAAAGAACGGTCAGGATGTGATAGGGAGTCGTACACGGGTGAAGGTCGTTAAGAATAAGATTGCCCCACCATTTAAGGAGGCAGAGTTTGATATTATATATGGAGTGGGGATATCAAAGGAGGGTGATATACTCGATCTTGCTGTTGCCAACAACCTGATCACTAAGAGTAGTGCATGGTTCTCTTACAAGGATGAGAGGATTGGTCAAGGTAGGGAAAACGCAAGGCAATTCCTTAAGGATAATCCTAATATCTCATTAGAACTGGAACAAAGGTTAAAAGAGATACTCTGTCTACCATCACGGATTATACCCCTATCAGATTCAGTAGCAGTAGAAGATGCCAAGACAGATAGTCCTCCAGTATAGTAAAGGGTTTTATAGATTTTCAGATAATAAATTACACAAGGCTAGAGGGAGAAATCCGAGTAAGGCACTGCGCAGAAATAAGTTGTACATATGGCGCAGAATTTTGGTTCGTCTTCAAGGCGCACCAAAGGGCGCATATTATTAATATGTA
>JACRGM010000103.1 GCA_016212345.1 Nitrospinota bacterium | reverse complement strand
ATTATTACACTTATCCTTACAATCGTTACCCTCCTCATACTAAAATTGAGATCCCTAAAAGGAAACCCTCATACCGACCTCAGTCGGCATAAAGAGGGATGAAAATACACACCCCTTAATCCCCTCTTTTTAGAGGGGAAATTTTAGAACTCCCCTCTATTAAGAGGGGTTGTGGGTGTGTTATAAAGGTATTTTAAGGTGATACCCTCACGAGCCTTCGGCTCACAAAGGGAGATGAAATTTTTAATTTTCGTATGAAAATAGATATTTTCAGAAGTGGAGAATCATGAATAGACAATGAAATAGAGGATCATTATGAATATGAAAGGAGTAGAAAATGAGTTATGGTATAAGCCTTTTTATCTTCATGGTTTCAATGATTATTCGTCCTACATCCTCGGGCAAAAAGGTTGAATGATTTATTATAATATCATAAAAATTAAGGTCTGATATATCCTTTAAGAGATAAGCCTTTACAAACTGATTCCGTTCTTTATCTATCTTTTTTACCAGATTTTCTGCCTCTTTCCTGTCCAAATTTTCCCTTTCCATTATCCTTTCCACCCTCCACTTGAAGGGTGCAATTATTCTAACCGAGATACCATTCTCCATATCACGGGTAATTATGTTTCCACCCCTTCCAACAATAATTACATTGCCTTGAGAGGCAAGAGACCTGATTGTCTTTGCAGTCTTCATAAATACAGATACCCCTGAAGATAGACTGCTAAAGAAGCCTTTTACTACCTCATCTATTTCGTTTCTCTTATGCTCTGTCAGTGACTCTACCAGGCTTGTAGATAGATGATGATTCTCTACAACCTTTTCTACTAATCTTTTATCATATACCATCCAATGAGGGGTTGGCTGATATATTTCATTAAAACTCTGTGCTACATATTCTGCAATAGTAAGACCATCAGCTCCATACTCCCTAGCAATGGTAATAAAAGGTGGTTTTTCTTTTCTTTCTTCCTCACCTATCTCAAATCTCCTTTTCCTCCATATCTCAATCTGGGCTGCTATCTTCTGATCAGCACTTAAGGATAACCATTTCATCATTTTCATAACCTCCTTCAATGTAAATCGAAAATATATCGTGATATTACGATAATAAAAGGAGCGTGTCAATAGTTATAGTGAATGATGTTATAGTGAATGACTTGTTGACTATTAAAATAGGAATATGGTATATGTGAATTAAAACATTAGTCTATAGTCTAATCTTGTCCCCTAGGGAACTTTCTTATGAAAGATGTAATTGGATTTGGTGCATTAAATCTTGATCTAATTTATGAGATCCCTGATGATGTAGGTGCATGGCATGCCATGCACCTAGAATCTGGCGGTGAGATCTTAGGGGATATAAATAACTTTGAATCCGTATTAAAATATTTGGAGATACATGGAGAATTGATATGTAAATCTGGAGGGGGACAGGCAGCAAATACAATATCCGCATTATCCAGAATGGGATTTGATACTGGATATATAGGAAAGGTAGGCACAGATGAGGAAGGTAAATTTTTGATTCAAGGCCTTGAAGGTGTAGATACTAGAGGTATAGTTCAAGGGTTCAGTAGTGGGTTATGTATAGCCCTGTTAAATAAAACCAAAAGTCGTAAATCATTTCTCATTCTCCCCAATTGTAATGATACCCTTAGCTATGATGAGATTGATATTGATTTTGCTAGAGATACCAGGTTTATGCATATAACCTCCTTTATTGGAGATATTCCATTTAATGCCCAGAAGAGGTTAGCAAGTGAACTATCTTCAAAGGTAAAGATCAGCTTTGATCCTAATCAGATCTATGCCAAGAAGGGGTTAAGAGGATTGATTGAGATAATAAGAAATAGCTATATCATCTTCCTTACAAAGAAAGAGATTGAATTCATCACTAATGCTAATAAGGGATATAAGGATTCCGCAAGAGAACTATTAAGTTTAGGGCCACAAATAATTGTCTGCAAGTTGGGGGAAGAGGGCTCATATATCTTGTCAAATGAGGAAGAAATCGTCATGCCGGCAGATCGAGTTGAGGTAGTGGATACGGTAGGTGCTGGGGATGTGTATGCTGCTGGATTTTTGGGAGGTTTACTACTTGGGCGGTCTTTATATGATTGTGCCTTATTTGGGGCCAAGGCAGCAGGTCTAAGTATTAGTGGATATGGAAGAGAGAGGTATCCTGATAAAGAATTTTTACATGGAGCACATAAATAGAGCACAAAAATCGTGCTCTATAAATAGTGTACTCCATAAAAAGGAGTACACTTTATGTGCTCCATACAAAAATGGCTTTATTAAGCCTGCCTGTGCGTAGCACGCAGACAGGTAACCATATTTAAAATGGAGATTTCAATACCCTCTAGATATTCAATAGGGTGGTTTTCCACAGGTCAAGATAAAGCTGCTCGTGATCTATTAGAAGATGTTTATAAAAATATTATAAATAATAGTAGGTGCGCGCCGAAGGGTATCCCTACTATAAGGATCTCTTATGTCTTTTGTAACCGAGAAGAGGGAGAGGGAGAAGAGAGTGATAGATTTATCGCCTTAGTAAAGGGATTAGGTATCCCAATCATCTCTTTTTCGTCTTGGGGTTTCAAATCAGATATGCGTAGATTGGGGAGACATGACCATAAAATATTAAAAAAATGGAGAAGGGAATATGATAGAGAGGTAGTGAAGCGATTGAATTATGATGTTGATCTGATTCTCTTGGTTGGTTATATGTTGATAGTGGGTGATGAGATGTGTAAGAGATATGATATGATCAACCTTCATCCCTCAGCCCCAAATGGTCCTGCTGGTACATGGCAAGAGGTGATCTGGAGATTGATAGAAGAAAGGAAGGATGAGACAGGGGTTATGATGCATCTCGTTACTGAGGAATTGGATAAAGGCCCACCGATCTCCTATTGTACCTTCCCTATCAAGGATGATCCCTTTGATAGGTTATGGAAAAGGGTGGAGGAGAGATTAAAGAGTCAATCTCTACAGGAGGTTATAAAAGAGGATGGGGAGACTAACAGCCTCTTTAATGCAATTCGTCAACAAGGGGTTATAAGAGAACCCCTGTTGATTATTTATACCCTAAAAGGTATTACTGAAGGGAAGATCAGAATAAAAGATAAAAAGGTTGTTGATGAGAGAGGATCTTATATAAATGGTTTATGTTTAAATAGAGAGATAGAATCATATTTGAGTATTACTTCATAATAGTTTT
>JACRGM010000012.1 GCA_016212345.1 Nitrospinota bacterium | reverse complement strand
TACCCCCTGCTTTTAACCCTTCTCCTAAATTTAGCCATTACCTCTCTCACAGCCCTGTATGGATCCCTTTTCCTCTCTGCTATATCATCAACTATCTGGGTGAAGGTCTCTCTTTTTACCATATTATTAAGGATAAAATCTAGAAGGGCCTCCCTAAGGAGATAGACAAACTCTGCCTCACTCCTCCTCTTGTTGACAACCCCTATATCCCCTGATCCATCCAAATAGGCTTTATGGACTCTGATACCCTCCATCAACTCCTGGATCCCTATCCCCATAGAGGCCTCTGTCTTAAAGAGTGACGGGCTCCACCCATCCTTATTACCCCCCCCTGTTAATACATCCCTCAAATCCTGAAAGACCCTATCTGCACCATCCATATCCCCTTTGTTCAGTACAAAGATATCTCCCATCTCCATAATACCGGACTTGATCATCTGGAGGTCATCACCCATATCAGGGGTGAGGACTATTATAGAGGTATGGGCAATCTTAACAATATCCACCTCAGACTGACCAACACCAACTGTCTCAATAAGTATTACATCCTTTCCAAGGGCATCTATTATGTTTACTCCCTCAATTGTTGCCTTTGCTAACCCCCCAGGATTACCCCTTGCCGCCATACTACGTATAAATACCCCTTCATCCTCCCCATGGCTGATCATCCTTACCCTATCACATAGGATTGCCCCACCACTTAAGGGGCTCGATGGATCAACTGCTATAATCCCGATCCCCTTCCCTTCCTTCCGAAGATACCCTATTATCCCATCAATAAGGGTACTCTTTCCACTACCCGGAGGACCTGTCACCCCTATGATATAGGCCCTCCCTGTATGGGGATAGAGCTCCTCTAACACCTTTATTGCTCCCGGATCATCATCCTCAACCATAGAGATCAGCCTGGCAGCAGATATAATATCCCCTTTTAATATCCCTGCAGATAGACTCATAAACTCATCCCCACCTCATTACACAAACCTGTTGATATCTTACCCCCTCACTACTCCCAATATCTGTCTTGCGATTACAAGCCTTTGGATCTCTGATGTCCCCTCACCAATAGCACATAGTCTCACATCCCTGAAATATCTCTCTACAGGGAAATCCTTTGTATATCCGTAACCACCAAGTATCTGCACTGCCTCTGAGCAAGCACGTATCCCGGCCTCAGATGCGAAGAGCTTTGCCATTGCTGCCTCTTTTGTGACACCCTCACCTCGATCCTTTAGAAAGGCAGCCCTAAAGGTAAGGAGCCTTGATGCCTCGATCTCTGTTGCCATATCAGCTATCTTCCACTGTATAGCCTCAAATTCAGCTATTGGATGTCCAAAGGCAACCCTCTCTTTTGCATATTTTATACTCTCTTCCAATGCACCTTTGGCAATCCCCAGTGCCATTGCTCCGATCCCAATCCTCCCTGCATCCAAGAGCCTCATCGTATCTATGAAACCCTCCCCCTCTTTTCCCAGAAGATTCTCATAAGGTATCCTGCAATTATCAAAGATCAGCTCAGATGTGTCACTGGCATTCAGTCCTAATTTCTCCTCTTGCCTCCCTATAATAAATCCTGGAGTACCTTTCTCAACGATAAAGGCGGATATACCATGAGCACCCTTTGATGGATCGGTCTTTGCCATAACAACTACTGTACCACATACGCTTCCATTTGTGATAAACCTCTTTGTCCCATTTAATACCCACTCATCTCCATCCTTGACCGCTGTGGTCTCAATCCCTGCTGCATCACTACCCGCACATGGCTCTGTCAATGCCCATGCCCCTAATATCTCACCCTTTGCAAGGGGAGTGACATATCTTCTCTTCTGTTTCTCATTTCCTGCAGTATATATATGCCCAACCCCTAGTGAGTTATGGGCAGCAAGTGTAACGCCTATAGATGCATCATATCGTGATATCTCCTCTATGACTATTGCATAGCTCAGGTAGTCCAGTCCAGCACCACCATATCTCTCTGGTATAAGAATCCCTAAGAGATTGAGATCTGCTAACTTCTTTATGATATCCCATGGAAATTCATGATTTCTATCATAGATAGAGGCTACAGGTGCGATCTCCTTCTTCGCAAACTCCCTAACACTCTTTTGAATCATCCTCTGTTCATCATTTAGTATGAAATCCATACCTTATCCTCCCTTACAGACCTCCCCTACCAGATCATACTCCATAGCCCCTGTTATCTTGATAGGAAGGATCTCCCCTATCTCGACATCACTATCCTTTAGATAGACAATCCCATCCACCTCTGGTGCCTGTGACATCAGCCTCCCCGTAATCAGGGGGCTATTATCAGTGACCTGTCTGGGTGCAACGCACAGGGAGGTAGGCTCAATATGCCCATGGACAAGGAGGGATTGAATCGTATTGATCAACCTCTTATTATGCTCCAGGGATATCCCTTGCTGAAGCCTCATTATACTATCAAACCTCTCCATCTTAACCTTCTCAGGTACCTGATCCCTTAATCGTCCTGCCTCTGTCCCCTCCTCACGAGAATAGGTAAATACCCCTATCCTCTCAAATCTCATCTCCTTTACAAAGTCGTATAAATACTGGAAATGTCCCTCGGTCTCACATGGGAAACCGACAATAAATGTGGTCCTTATAGTAATATCAGGTATCTTATCCCTTATGAACATCAGCAAATCCTTTATATCTCTATCCCTTTCCTGTCGACACATACCCTTTAATATATCATTATGGATATGTTGTAAGGGGAGATCAATATATCTGCATATCTTTTCCTCTTTACCCATTACATCTATAAGTTCCTTGGTAATAAATGTGGGATAACAATAAAGAAGCCTTATCCATTGAATCCCTTCTATATTCACCAGATCCTTCAGTAGTCTGACCAAACCATCTTTCATCCTCAGATCCATACCATACATAGTGGTATCCTGGGATATAAGGTTTATCTCCTTTACCCCCCTATCTGCTAAATTCCTTACCTCTTTAATTATAGATTCGAGGGGACGGCTCCTAAAAGGGCCTCTCAAGGCAGGGATTATACAGAAGGAACATCTATTTGAGCACCCTTCTGCTATCTTTACATACGCGGTATAGGGAGGTGTGGTCAGTATCCTCTCTCCATCCTCATCAGAGGGGGGGGCAGGCCCTTCAATCCATATCCTCTTGATTCCATTATCATTATCAACTATATTTGAGATCACTGTGGGATCTGCTATCCCTGTAATATAGTCTATCTCAGGGATCTCATCTATAAGTTCTCTACCATACCTCTGTGAGAGACAGCCGGTTACAATAAGCCTCTGACATCTACCATTCTTCTTGTACTGTGCAAGATCCAGGATAGCATCAATGGACTCCTCTTTAGCAGATTCTATAAAACCACAGGTATTAACTATAAGTACATCTGCCTCCTTTTCCTCAGAGGTTATAATATGTCCCCTACCTGATAGAATACCAAGCATCCTCTCGGTATCCACCCTGTTCTTGGGACATCCAAGGCTTACTATGCCGACTTTCTTCTTTTGGGTCATTTTGATTTCCATAGGGTCTCCTCAAAATGAAACAGGGGGTTGACGATACAACCCCCTGTTATAATAATATGAGATGGCGATACATATATTTCGATATTTCGAATATTTCGAAGGGATAGGTCTGGCGTCTTCTCATATATTAAATCTGAAATTGATAATATCACCTTCCTTTACAATATACTCCTTTCCCTCCAAACGAAGTAACCCCTTGTTTCGACCCTCTGCCAGTGATCCACACATCAGAAGATCATCATAACCGATCACCTCTGCACGAATAAATCCCCTTCTCATATCCGAGTGAATAACCCCAGCGGCATCAAGGGCATTTGTCCCCTTCTCAATTGTCCAGACCTTTACCTCTCCCTTAACAACAGTGAAGAAGGAGATCAACACTGATATCTCATAGAGGGTCTTGCTGATACGACTTAAGCATGACCCTGACAAACCAAGATCCTTCAGAAACTCCTCCCTCTCCCCCTCTCTTAACTGTGATATCTCCATCTCGATCTTGCCACAGAGTTTTGTGAATGTGGTATCAAGCTGTGACGCCTTTTCTATACACTTTTTGATTATATCTGAATCTCTCCTCATCCCATCCTCATTGATGTTGAGTATGATAAGTGTGGGTTTTATAGAGAGAAATTGGAATCCCTTAAGGAGGATCGATTCTGCTGGGGAGAATTTTAATATCCGTAGGGGTTTCTCTGTTTCAAGGGTCTCTTTGCACCTCTTAAGGAGAATACTCTCCTCCTCTAATCCCTTTTTATCAGAACCCCTTGAGCCTTTTTCAATACGCTTCAACCTGTTTTCTATCATCTCTAAATCGGTTAATATCAGCTCCATCTCAATGGTATCAATATCTCTATCAGGGGTTAGGGAGTCTGGATCATTAAATAACCCCACTACATGGATCAGGATATCTACATCCCTGATATACTGTAGATATCTCCTCCTCCCCTCTCCCCCCTTCTCATCCCCTATACCTATCCCCGGGATATCAATAAATGTTATATTAGCCAATGTAATCTTTCTGGGATTGAAGATCCTTGATAGGATATTTATCCTTTCATCAGGTACCTTTATAACCCTTATACTCGGCTTATCACTGTAGGGGTGATCCTCTTCACTACCACGATCTTGATGGGCTTGTTCCTCAACATCAATCGCTGTCAGGGCATTAAAGATGGTCGTCTTACCTGTGTAGGGGAGACCTATAATACCTACCCTCATATCTGAATCCTCTTAATTTCCTTTGCTACACCTGAATGTTTATCAATCTCTACAACAACCCCATTTAACTGTCCTCTCCCTTTTGCGGTCTCAAACTTCTTAGGTACCCGGCTAACAAATCTCTCAATAGCAAGCTCCTTCTTGATACCTATTACTGAATCTGAAGGCCCAGTCATGCCGACATCTGTGATATACGCTGTCCCTCCAGGTAATATCTTCTCATCTGCTGTCTGGACATGGGTATGTGTCCCTATAACAGCGCTGACCTTTCCATCTAAATACCATCCAATGGCGATCTTCTCAGAGGTGGCCTCAGCATGCATATCAACAATTATCACCTCGCAGTTAGTCCCTATATTTTTGATCTCCCTAAGGGCTACCTTGAATGGGCAATCGAGGGTATCTATAAATACCCTCCCAGAGAGATTAATTACTCCAATCTTATCACCAGAGGCTGTTTCTGTTACTATACTTCCATATCCAGGGGCCTCCTCTGGATAGTTAGCAGGCCGTAATACCCTCTTATCCCTAGTTATTAAGTCGAATGCCTCCTTTTTATTCCAGATATGATTACCAGAGGTAAGGATATTTATACCAAAATCGAACAGGATGTTTGCTATATCAATTGTTATTCCAAAGCCACCAGCAGCATTCTCACAATTAGCGATACAAAAATCTACCTTATACTGATCAATAACTTTATGAAGGACCTCAGAAATGACCATCCTTCCTACCTTTCCAACTATATCACCAATAAATAATACCTTCATCACATTATCTAGCGTATTCAACCGCCTTTGTCTCCCTTATAACTGTTACCTTGATCTCCCCTGGATAGGATAACTCATTCTCTATCTTCTTCACTATATCCTGTGCAAGAAATGTTGCCTCTGAGTCACTAACATTTTTAGGTTCTACAATGACCCTGATCTCTCTCCCTGCCTGTATAGCGTATGTCTTATTCACACCCTTGAAAGAATCTCCTATCTCTTCTAACCTCTCTAACCGTTTCACATAACTCTCCAACATCTCTCTTCGTGCCCCTGGCCTTGAGGCAGAGAGTGCATCAGCAGCAGCAACCAGGACAGCTATGATAGACTCCGGCTCGACATCCTCATGATGTGCAGCGATAGCATTGATTATCAACTTTGATTCATTATACCTCTTGGCCAGATCAACCCCTATCCTGGTATGTGTCCCCTCTGTTTGATGATCTACGGCCTTACCTATATCATGGAGGAGTCCTGCCCTCCTGGCAAGTTTTTCATCTGCACCTAATTCAGCAGCCATGATCCCAGTGATGTAGGCAACCTCTTTGGAATGATGTAAGACATTCTGGGAATAACTTGTACGATATCTTAATCTACCTATCAATTTAACCTCTTCGGGATGGAAGCCATCTATCCCCAATTCAAAGAGTGCTTGTTCCCCTTCCTCACGTATCTTGGTAGATATCTCCTTTGTCGCCTTTCCAACAACATCCTCGATACGACCAGGATGGATCCTTCCATCAACAACTAGCCTTTCGAGTGCTATACGGGCTATCTCCCTCCGAATAGGGTCATAGCCCGATAGTATAACCGCTTCAGGGGTATCATCTACTATCAAGTCTATCCCGGTTGCTGTTTCAAAGGCACGGATATTTCTTCCCTCTCTCCCAATTATTCTTCCCTTCATATCATCGTTTGGGAGATCGACCACAGAGACCGTTGTCTCGGCAACATAATCTGAGGCGCACCTTTGAATAGCAGTACTAATTATCTCACCTGCCTTTATATTAGCAGCCTTTTTCGCTTCCTCCTCAATCCTTCTGATCTTATGAGCCACATCAGACCTTGCTTCATTCAAGAGTTTTTCTTTAAGCTCATTCTTCGCCTCCTCTGAGGTTATCCCTGCTATCTCCTCTAATCTACGGAGTTCATCAGCTATCAAGCTATTATACCTGAACTCGATTTTTTTGATCCTCTCATCGGCATCAGCTATAGCCCTTTCTCTTATACGAATCTCATTCTCTCTCTTTTCAAAAATATTTAGCTTCCTCTCTACCTTTTCCTCCTTTTCCTGTAATCGCTTCTCCATATTTTGAAGTTCTTGTTTTTGTTCCCTTGTCTCTTTCCCAAAATCAGCCTTTGCCTTATATATCTCCTCTTTTGCCTCTAATAACACCTCCTTTTTTCTGTTCTCTACCTCCTTTTCTGCCTCTTCTATTATCCTTTTTGCCAGGTCCTTAGCCGCCTCAACCTTCCCCTCTGTAATAAATTTACGAAGCAGATAGCCAATGAAGAGTCCAACAATAAGTATAACTATCCCACTAATTATCGTGACATAGCTAATATCTGTCATCTTACTCACCCCCTGTTTCTGAATAATAAAATCACAGTGATATGAATAACGCCCAATTTAAAATGGTTATTAGTTATTAGTTAATTTAGGAGAGATCAGATTTGATATTGAAGACGATATAGAAAATCTGCATCAGGAGAACCTTCCACAGCACCAGAGGTCAGATAATTTAAAGTATTTACCCTTTATCTTGTAGACACCATCTCTATAGCTGGATTCCTTTTTCATATATCCTATAAGCAGATTCACCTTTTCCATGTATTTAAAACCTATAGATACCCAGGTTTTAATCATAATTACCATCATCAATCTCAAAGGGTTAGGTACCTTACCACACCACATTAAAGGTACTCCCTCTCTCCTTAAATAACCTCATAACTCTTTACTATATTTATCTCCTCAATGTCATGATGTCTCGGAAATCCTACAACATTTCATAACTGTATCACTGCAACACCGCAGAACCCCATCATCCACCTTCCATTATTCAATTTAGGGCAAAGCCCTAAGTTTTAATACTTCCCCCACCAATACCGTTGCAGAAAGGATATTTTGAAGTCGCTTGTTTCAAGAGGGGAACCGTGTAAACTGCTTTAGGCTTCCTTTTAATGAGGCATGCTCACCACAGCTTGATGGCTCCCTTTCTTAAAATGTTCACTCAAAAATCCACACTCTACATCGTGTATGGTAGGGGCTTTCCAATATCATAAAATAAAATCAATTATATCTCTTTTTCTATAAGAGCCAAAAGATTATCAGTCTTTACATCTATAATATTACTCTTGATCCTGGATTCCTCCCTCATCTGAAAAAGATCATTAGCTATATTTAATGCTGCTAAGATAGCTATCTTTATAGATGAAACAGTGGGAGTATTCTGTGAGACCTCTCTCATCTTCCTGTCTACATAACTTGCCAATTCAGAGGTATAAAATGGTTCTACCTCACTCTGTATATTATAGATCCTTCCAAATATCTCAACCTCAGTGCTCTTTTTCAACCTCGAATCTCCATTCAGAATTTAGGATTTTACTTCCCACCCCTTGGGGGAAACCCCCTATTCCCCCTTACTATAGATTTCCATATAACAAATTACACTGCGTTATCAGTCGAAATCCTCGACGGCGTACCGCTCAGTACGCCTTACTCGGATTTCTCCCTCTAGCCTTGTGTAATTTATTATCTGAAAATCTATAAAGGGGTTAAGGGGTTGTTATTCCCTTTAGCTTAACTCAATTTTTTCAAGGGCATGCAACATATCCTCTATTTTGGATCGTATAATCTCCCGTTCATTGAGCAATTCTTTATTCTCTTTTATTACACCCTCCTTTTTTTTCCTTTCTTCCTCTG
>JACRGM010000102.1 GCA_016212345.1 Nitrospinota bacterium | reverse complement strand
TCATGCCGACAAGTCGGCACAAAGGAGCATGAAAATACACACCCCTTAATCCCCTCTTTTTAGAGGGGAAACTTTAGAACTCCCCTCTATTAAGAGGGGTTGGGGGTGTGTTATAAAGGTATTTTAAGGTGAAACTCAATTTAAAAAGTAAAAAATTGCTGGGATTATCTTGACAATTATCTTGACCTCCCTTGACAAAAGGAGGGGATTCTCATAAAATTAGCAATCATGGGAAATAGGATAAGGGTATTATCAGAAGAGCTGTCGAACAAGATTGCTGCAGGAGAGGTCGTTGAGCGTCCTGCATCTGTGGTCAAGGAACTGATAGATAATTCTATTGACGCAAGCGCCAGGAATGTGGTTATAGAGATAAGGGGTGGTGGAAGGAGGTATATAAAGGTATCAGATGATGGGAGCGGTATGAGCCACGATGATGCCATCCTTGCCTTTGAGAGGCACGCCACAAGCAAGATCTCATCACAGGATGATCTGTATAATATATGCACACTCGGTTTTCGTGGTGAGGCATTGCCAAGCATAGCCTCTATATCTATCCTCTCTCTTATTACCTCTACCTGTGATGCAGAGGTAGGGACAAGGATCAATATAGAGGGAGGTGTGATTAAGGATGTAAGGGATGCAGCAAGTCCGACAGGGACATCAGTAGAGGTTAAGGATATCTTCTTTAACACCCCTGCACGTCTTAAATTTATGAAGTCTGATACCACCGAGCTGAGTCACATTAGTAGCGTTGTTACACAGCAGTCCTTGGCTCATCCATCTATACATTTTAAGATGGATCATAATAAAAAGACATTGATAGATCTACCTTTGACTAATAATCCACTCCACCGACTAACAGCGATCTTTGGAAGGGATCTAACAGATAATCTTATTGAGATAGAGGGGGAGTATGACAAGATGAGGATTAGCGGATTTATATCGAGACCTACGCTTACACGTTCTGACAAGGGGAATCAATATGTATATGTAAACTCCCGATATGTCAAAGATAAGATTATAGGTCATGCCATATATGATGCATACCGATCTCTTGTCCCACGAGATAGACACCCTATGATTTTTCTCTTCTTATCTATTGATCCAGGGAGGGTAGATGTAAATGTACACCCTTCCAAGGTAGAGGTAAGGTTTTCGGATCAGGGTGAGGTACACGATTTTGTATGCAATGTGATAAGGAATGGACTGCACCAGGGGAAGAAGGGGGTATCTCTCCTACATGAAGAGATGGTGATATCTCCCCCCAAGCTAACTATGGGGCCACACATAGAGATAGAGGGGTCTGAACCGTTAATATTCGGTGATGTGGAGATGAAGCGATGGCATAGTTCGGACTCTATGACATCTAGGACATATAGGAATATGAGGAGAGGTCTTTATACAAGGAAGGATACTCTATCTGTAAAGGGAGGGGTAAAGGGAGGGATAGTCGTCGGAGAGAAGAGAGAGAGGGAAGAGACGGAGGGTGTCGTTGACAGCACAAGTGCTGTCACTCCTAAGGGGGAAAGGGTAAGTAATGTGGTAAAGGGTGTGAGGGAGGCTGATGACGATTATATCCCCTCAGAGGAGAAGGGATTACTGTTAAGACTTCCATCACCAGTTTCACTCTCTGATCCAGTATTTACCCGCTTTAATCCAATTGGACAGATAGACAATTCATTTATTATCATGGAAGGCCCTAATGGGATCGTCCTACTGGATCAACATACAGCCCACGAGAGGGTATTATATGAGAGGTTGATAAAGGATATAAAGAGATCAAGGATAGAGATACAGCAGATCCTTATACCTGTCAGTGTGGAGATGTCCAAGGGAGAATCACTCCTCCTTAAATCGTATCTTAATGATATAATGAAATTAGGCCTTGAAGTAGAAGATTTTGGCCAAAATAGGTTTCTTATCAGGGCTGTCCCTGCACTCCTTGTGGGACAGGACTATTCAAGGATACTCCTCGACATAGTTGATAAGCTTTCACAACTTGGGCAGATAAAATCATTCGATGAGATAAACGAAGAGATAATCCTCTTGATGGCATGTCATGGGGCGATAAAGGCAAATCAACATCTTGGACTTGATCAGATAAGATCACTGATGAGGGATCTGGAGAAGACTGAACTTCCATATACCTGTCCTCATGGACGACCAATCGCACTATTTTTTGATATGCAAGATATAAGGAAGAGATTTATGAGGAGGTGAGATCATGTTAGAAAAGATGCCAAGAGAATGTCTTACATTTGATGATGTCCTTTTGGTCCCCGCAAGATCATCTGTTCATCCAAAAGATGTTGATATCTCTACCCCTTTAACCAGGGATATTAAGATAAATACGCCATTAGTAAGTGCCCCTATGGATACAGTTACTGAAGCAGGTCTTGCGATTGCCCTTGCACATGAGGGGGGGATAGGGATCATACACAGAAGCCTTACCATTAAGGAACAGGTGAATGAGGTAGATAAGGTAAAGAGGGCGATTAGTGGTATGATCGTTGACCCTGTCACCATGAATCCCGATCAGAAGATAAAAGAGGCACTAGATATCATGAAGAAGTACAGCATATCTGGTATCCCGATCACAGATAAAGGGAAGTTAGTAGGTATCCTTACGAATAGGGATCTTCGCTTTGAGACGAGACTTGATAAGAAGGTATCAGAGTTGATGACAAAGGATAACCTAATTACAGTACCTGTAGGTACAACATTAGAAGAATCTAAGAAACTTCTCCACGAGAAGCGTATAGAGAAATTATTGGTAGTGGATAAGGATCGTAACCTAAAAGGGTTGATTACTATAAAGGATATTGAAAAGAGGAAGAGATTTCCAAATTCGACCAAAGATTCGATAGGAAGATTGATGGTTGGGGCAGCAGTAGGGGTCTCTGGTGATTGGGAGGAACGGATTAGGGCACTCATAGAGGGGGGGGTGGATGTGATTGTGGTCGACTCAGCCCATGGACATGCAGAGATGGTCTTAAATACAATACGCTCTATAAAAAATAAGTATCCTGATATACAGGTCATAGGTGGGAATGTTGCTACCCCAGAAGGGACAAAGGATCTGATAGAGGCAGGGGTAGATGCAGTCAAGGTAGGGATAGGACCTGGATCTATATGTACTACACGAATAGTAGCAGGGGTGGGGGTTCCACAGCTCAGTGCAGTTGCTGAATGCGCAGAGGTAGCTGATAGATATGGTATACCTATTATAGCCGATGGTGGTATCAAGCATTCAGGGGATATTACTAAGGCAATTGCAGTAGGGGCGAGGAGTGTTATGATAGGAAGCCTCTTTGCAGGTACTGAGGAGAGCCCTGGCAAGAAGGTATTATTTCAGGGGAGGAGTTATAAGGAGTACAGAGGGATGGGCTCTATAGGTGCTATATTAGAGGGTAGTAGTGATAGATATTTTCAGGAGTATGAGTTCAGCGATACAAAACTTGTCCCTGAAGGGGTAGAGGGTAGGATACCTTACAAGGGGCACCTCTCCTTTACCGTCTATCAACTCATGGGTGGTCTGAGGGCAGGGATGGGATATTGTGGTTGTAGAGATATAGAGGAGCTCAGAAAAAAGGCCCGATTTGTCAGGATCACACAGGCAGGTCTGAAGGAGAGCCATGTGCATGATGTAATCATAACAAAGGAGGCACCAAATTATAAGGTGAGGTAGAACGACCCATTACATTGGCTTCGCCGCAATGGGTGCCCCGCCGCCCTCGGCAAAGCCGACCTTCACTTCGCTCAGGCTTCGGGGGTATTCTGTAAAAAATTCTGTAAAAAATAAGGGGTATTTTCATATGGTAAAAGATATCCATCAGGAGAGGATATTAATACTCGATTTTGGTTCCCAGTACACCCAATTGATAGCAAGGAGGGTAAGGGATAACAGGGTCTACTGCGAGATCCACCCATATAATATTCCTATTGATAGGATAAAGGGGCTTATGCCCAAAGGGATAATCCTCTCAGGGGGGCCTTCAAGTGTATATGACCCAGGGGCACCTCTCTGCGATAAGGAGATATTTAATCTTGGGATACCGATACTTGGTATCTGCTATGGTATGCAGTTAATGACCTATCTCCTTGGTGGTAAGGTAGGGGCATCTGTAAAGAGGGAGTATGGGAGGGCAGAACTCCATATAGATACCCCTTCTACCCTATTCAAGGGGATAGATAAGACCATAACCGTCTGGATGAGTCATGGTGATAGGATAGAGGGTCTGCCAACAGGATTTTACGCTGTCGCTCATACAGAGAACTCGAGGATTGCCATCATGGAGAATGGTGAATCACGATTCTTTGGGCTCCAATTTCATCCCGAGGTCACGCATACTATATATGGTAATGATATCTTGAGGAATTTTTTGTATGAGATATGCAAATGTGCCCCTATATGGACCATGAGATCATTTGCAGGGTATTCAATAGAGAAGATAAAAGAGACGGTCAGGGATGAAAAGGTCATATGTGCCATAAGTGGAGGCGTTGATTCCTCAGTTGTTGCCTTCCTTGTCCATAAGGCGATCGGTGATCAATTGACATGTATATTTGTAGACAATGGTCTCTTAAGAGAAGGGGAGGGAGAGGGTGTAATAAATACCTTTAGAGAGAATTTCCATATAAATCTCATCCATGTCGATGCAAGGAGGAGATTTATGGAGAGGTTAAAAGGGATGGTGGATCCAGAGGAGAAGAGGAAGTTAGTAGGTAGGGAATTCATTAACATCTTTGAAGAAGAGGCGAGGAAGATGGGGGGTATAGGATATCTAGCACAGGGGACACTTTATCCAGATGTGATTGAGAGTGTATCCTTTAAAGGGCCATCTGCAACCATAAAGAGTCACCATAATGTGGGGGGTCTCCCAGAGGTGATGAACCTCAAACTTATAGAACCCTTAAGGGAGCTCTTTAAGGATGAGGTGAGGATTCTGGGCAAGGAGTTAGATATCTCAGAAGATATACTATGGCGTCAACCCTTTCCTGGACCAGGGCTTTCTATACGGATTATGGGAGAGGTGACAGAGGAGAGGCTCAAGATATTAAGGAAGGCAGATGCCATAGTATTAGAAGAGATCAAAAGGGGAGGTCTTTACAAGGAGATATGGCAGTCCTTTGCCGTCCTTCTTCCTGTCAAGAGTGTAGGGGTTATGGGTGATGAGAGGACTTATGAAAATGTAGCAGGGATAAGGGCTGTCACAAGTAAGGACGGTATGACAGCAGATTGGGCAAGGCTCCCTTCTGATCTACTTACCATCATCTCTAACAGGATCATAAACGAGGTAAAGGGTATTAATCGTGTAGTCTACGACATCAGCTCCAAACCCCCCAGTACTATTGAGTGGGAGTAGGGGGACTATGGGATGGATGGTCAATATATATTTTTTTTCTTTTCAATGAGCAAAAGATATGATATATTAATAACAAAAAGATATAGTCTTTCATATAGATTTTCAGATAATAAATTACACAAGGCTAGAGGGAGAAATCCGAGTAAGGCGTACTGAGCGGTACGCCGTCGAGGATTTCGACTGATAACGCCGTGTAATTTGTTATATGGAAATCTATAGGTAAATCTCTAAAAGAAAGGGGGGGCGATAAGGTCTCGACGGGGATAATTTGAGGCCAGAGTTGCATGTTGAGGTTCCATTTCCTCATAAAACCAATGGAAAACACATAATCGCCAACGATTATGAATATGCATTAGCCGCATAAGAGGCTAACGTCCTCTTTACTCCTGCTCGTGGGGTTTAGAAGGGCGTCATATTATGAGCTAACCTGAACCACCCCTCCTGAGGGTGGGGATGGCGAAAAGACTTTTATCAGGATAGCATCTCCATGATCCGCTCCTGTGGGAATAGGGGATGTGAGATTGAAACACAGGATAAACATGTAGAGACTTTGAGCTGAATATTTTCGGACGCGGGTTCGATTCCCGCCGCCTCCACCAGATTGAATTAGCCGCTTCGCCCTCGGCCCTCTGTAATATTTAGTGTTGAGGATTACAACCCCTTATTCCTCCATTAATATTTTCTCATAAGTTCTACTGTAATACTGTCAATACTACTTGACATTCAGATATTAACATTTTATAATTTATCCAATTATCTAAATTGAGCGATTTTTATAAACTTTAGGTGGAGCCTAAAGCTGGTGGAGAGGAATATGAATAGCCTTTTACTCATGAGAAGTAGGGGCAGGCCTATGTGCCTGCCCTGAAAGGCTATTTTCAGAGGAAGGAAGGTGATAAAGTGCTATCGATTGGTAGATGGGATTCTTTCCGGGATTTGCTATCAATCCAGGATCGTATGAATAAACTCTTTGAAGAGACCTTATCTAGATTTCAGGGTATAAGTGAGGGCTTTAGTAGCGGTGAATGGTCCCCTGCTGTGGATATATATGAGACCTCAGATGATATTGTCCTTAAGGCAGAATTACCTAATATAAGTAAGGATGATATAAAGATTGAAATAAGGGGTAATATCCTTATCCTTAAAGGGAAACGAAGGTTTAAGAAGGGGGTAAAAGAGGAAAACTATCACCGTATAGAACGTTCATATGGCAGATTTCAGAGAACCTTTAACCTTTCTAATATTGTACACCAAGATAAGGTCAAGATAAGGTTAAAAGATGGTATATTAGAGATAATACTCCCTAAAGAGGAGCCATTAGCACCATAAGTCAGTATAAAGAGTGCGTTTTGAACATTTGGATTTTGAGATTTTTTAATATTTAAAGAGGAGAGCATAATTTATGGGATACGAAGAGCTTAAGAGCATGGCACTTAAGAAGGTCTCTAATAGATTTCTTCTGGTGAAGATCTTGGCAGATAGGATTAGGCGATTAGATAAAGGAGCTCCCCCCCTAATTGAGACCAATGGATCTTTTAATTCTATGGAGATAGCACTAAGGGAGATAATCGAGGGTAAGATTAATTTAAGAAAGAGAGATGAAGTAATCATAGATAAGGGAAAAACAGGGATCAAAAAGAAGGAAGAGGAAGAGAATTAATTAACTTATGACTCATAACTAAAATAACCTTTATTTTCCAAAAGGTTGTAGAATTTCCGAGACATACATAGAGAACCTCTCCTTAAATACGATTGGGTTATAATGCGTTATGGGATTCCTAGAGATTCAGAATCTTCTCTTTTATATGCTTCTTTAGTCTCTTTACTAATCTCTCTTCAGCCTGACGAACTGCCTCCCTGGTTATACCTAATTGATTCCCAATCTCTTGCAATGTTACAGGATTATCAGAGAGTATCCTATCCTCAAGTATATATCTATCTCTTTCTTTTAGACCTTCTTTAAATTCAGTTATACCTTTATGAAGAATGGCCTTGATTTCATTATCAGCTATCTTCTCATCAATAGGTATATCATCTGATCTTAGAAAGGAGATATAGTCCTCATCTGAGTCTTTTAAGGGGACATTGAGGGAGAGATCGTATGCCCCTAACCCCTTTTCTACATCTACAATATCCTCTTCACTGATATCAAGATTCTGGGCAAGGAGTTGAGGAGTAGGACTAAACCCCTCTGCCTCAAGACGCTCTTTCTCCCTTTTTAGATTGTATAAAAGCCATCTTCTCGTATTGGTAGTTCCAATCCTCACTAATCTCCAGTTATCTATAAGATACCTTATAATATAAGCCTTTATCCACCAGATAGCATAAGAGGGAAGTCTCACCCCTTTGAAGGGATCAAATTTCTTTACCGCCTGCATCAGACCAATATTCCCCTCCTGTATTAGATCAAGGAGATTATGAGAGGCCCTATTAAAGCTCATGGCAATCTTCACAACCAACATGAGATTGGATGTGACCAGACGGTATGCAGCATCCAGATCCCCTTCCTTATACTTTACAGCAAGTTGAAACTCCTCTTCAGCACCCAAGTGAGGATACTTTCGAATCTCTGCAATATATCTCTGAAGGGGATCGAGAACAATAAGGGCTCTCTCCTCACCCTTTTCCTCTGAAACTCCCCCCTCAATACCCCCACTCACCCTTTTCTCGTTCATCTTAATTCATGACCGCCCAGATAAAGGCGATGCACCCCACAAGTATAAATTTTCCATCAACTACAGCCTCACAGGATAGTCCATGAGAGATAACCCTCTTGTGATAAAGATATAGATAACCACAGGTATATAATATTGAGAGAAGCATAAAATGAGTCAGATTTGATGTCCAGCCCATATTCCTTGAGATCAAGAGCCCTGTTGCTGACAGTCCAGCAAGAATAACAAGAAATATCTTTGTATTCTCCTTCCCAATAAGGATAGGAATGGTCTCTCTCCCGATGATCCTATCCCCTTGGATATCTCTAATATCGAAAAGTACAGATCTAATATAGACCAATGAAAAGACAAAGAGGAATGTGGTAAATGTTGATAGAGGAGTGATATCTTCTTCTGTGCTGAAGTAGGGTATAAGTACGGTTACCATTGTCCATGCCAGGGCAACAAATAGATCCTTTGATGCAGGGATATCCTTTAGCCTCTGAAAACCGTGATCTCTAGACAGATTCAGAGGGATTATCTTGATACTGTAAAATATACCTAATATAGAAGAGAGGAGAAGGAGAAGGAATGGGATCAGCCCTAGCTTTACAGAGAAGAATATAGATATAACAGCAGATACTACTGCCAGCTCTATAAGTACCCTCTTATTTTTTCTGAGAAACTCGGTCTTCCCAGGCTCATTTAATCTTATTGCCTCCTGATCTGTAAAACTGTTTAGTATATACATGGAAAAGATATAGAGTGTAGCTATTAACATAAGTAGTGGATTAGGATATATCCCCTGCAGAGTACAGCTCGCATAAGTGAGAAAGGCTGCCCCAATTGCTATATATATATTACTCTTTATAAGAAACTCTCCCAGATTGATACTATACCGTATAAGCCTCCATCTTCTTTCCCTCTTTAGAGATTTTACCTTCTCAACTACCCGCCTGATCATCCAATTTGGTGTGGACGCCCCTGCTGTAATCCCTATGGCATTAAATCCATTTAAGCTATCACTATCTAACTCTTCCTCTGTCTCAATCAGAAAGGTTGATGTTCCGATCGATTCTGAGATCTCAGCCAACCTCTTTGTATTAGCACTGTTTCTTCCACCTACAACAATCATGGCATCAACCTCTTTTGCAAGACTCCATACCTCCTTCTGCCTCTTATCTGTAGCATCGCATATGGTATCTATTATCTTACAATCAGGATACCTCTCCTTTATCCTCTCAGTGATCTCTATAAATCTCTTCCTATTCATGGTTGTCTGTGCTACAATATATACTTCCTTCATATTATGAGGGAGTCTCTCTACCTCTGTGATAGATTCGACTACTATTCCTTTTCCCTCTGCAAATCCTAATAGGGCCTTCACCTCTGCATGATCTTCGTCCCCAACAATAATGATATTGTATCCTTTTCCGGCATATCTCTTGATTATAGATTGTACCTTCATAACTAGAGGGCATGTTGCATCATTTATAGAAAATCCCATCTCCTTTATTCTTCTCATCTCTAAAGGGGTTATACCATGTGTCCTTATAACCACTGTACCACCCGATATCTCAGAGAGATCGCTAATGACCTTTACATTCTTGGTCTCTAGCATATCAATCACCTGTGGGTTATGTATCAGTGGTCCATATGTATAGAGCCTCCCTTTTTCCTTCTTATCGGCATCAAGGACAATATCTATAGCCCTCTTTACACCCATACAAAACCCTGCTGTCTTTGCTACTATTATCCGCAATCTCCTCTTCCTCCCAAAGAAGTGGTATAGATTTCAATATCTTTATATAGAATAAAAGATATTGATAGAAAATACAAGGGGTGCTGTGATTCAGACAGTAGACTATAGGTAAATATTCGGTAAAAACCGTTTATATGGGTAAGACTTACATTATTCTCGTTCCCAAGCTCTGCTTGGGAACGTTTATGTCACAAAAGCTCCTGCTTTGACTATAGAAGAAGCAGAGCTTCTTAGTCAAACGCGTTGCTAAGCAGAGCTTAGCAACGAGAGGTTAAAATCAATTACGACGTCTT
>JACRGM010000104.1 GCA_016212345.1 Nitrospinota bacterium | reverse complement strand
TCCGACTCTTGCTTTTAAATTCATTTTCTCTCTGAGGGAAAGAAAGATTAATAATGATTTATTCACCAAGAGAACAAAGATTGGCCTTCTTTATTGTAAGCTGGTCATTAGATACCTTGAGGTTTCTTTTACGGTTCATCCTACGATTCATTCTGTGGAGATTAATGCATACGATATATAGAATCAAGATATTAGGGAAGGAGAATATCCCAAGAAAAGGGCCGGCACTACTTGTATCTAATCATGTCACCTTTGCTGATCCCTTTATTATTGGTTCATGTATATTTAGTAGGTTTATACGCTTTATGATGTTTAGAGAATATTTTAATATAAGACCGATTAAATGGTTTTTAAATCTGATGAAGGTTATACCTATATCAGAAAGTGATAGTCCAAAGGTAAAGATACACTCCTTTAAGATGGCAAAAGAGGAGCTAAAAAATGGTCATGTGGTATGTATATTCCCTGAAGGTACTATAACAAGGATAGGAAATATATTACCCTTCAAAAAGGGGCTTGAAATGATCGTTAAAGATATTGATATTGATATACCTATTATCCCTGTATATATAGATGGGTTATGGGGAAGTATATTTAGTTATAAAGGGGGCAAATTCCTTTGGAAGATCCCAGAGAGATTATTTCATCCTGTAACCGTTTCATTCGGTAAGCCCCTATCTTCTCAATCGAGCTCTGAGGAGATTAGAGATACAGTCATAGAGCTGAGTACAGAGGCCTTTGTACATAGAAAGAAAGACCTCTCCCCTCTTCATATCGAGTTTTTGAAGATGGCAAAGAGACATCTGTTCAGATTCTGCGTCTCAGATTTTAGTGGTAAGAGGTTATCTTACGGAAAGGTCTTAATCGTCAGCTTATTACTATCAAGATTAATCAAGAAGAGATATTGTATCAATGAAGATATGGTTGGTGTTCTCCTCCCTTCCTCTATAGGTGGTGCCCTTGCTAATATTGGAATATTGATGGCCAATAAGGTACCTGTAAATCTCAATTTTACTGCCTCAAAGGAGGCGATCACTTCTGCGATTTCACAATGTGAGATAAAGACGATCATTACTTCAAGGATATTCATAGAAAAGGGAAAGATAGAGCTCAAAGAGGGGGTGATCTATATCTATTTAGAAGATGTCTTAAGAGAGATTAAACCTACAGAAAAGATAGTAACATCTATATCTCTCTTTCTTCTGCCTGGATTTATTATCAAAAGACTCTATATCAGGTCAAAAGCTACTGTTGATGATCTATCAACTGTTATCTTTTCAAGTGGTAGCACAGGTGATCCAAAAGGGATTATGTTATCTCATTTTAATATCCTCTCAAATTGCCTTGGATTGAGTCAGATCTTCCCTTTGACAAAGAATGACCGAATTATGGGTATCCTTCCATTTTTTCATTCCTTTGGATTCACAGGAACCCTCTGGTTTCCACTTCTTTCTGGCATTGGGATAATATATCATCCAAATCCTTTGGATGCAAAAAGTATAGGGGAATTAGTAGAGAGGTATAAGGCAACAATATTAATAGGTACCCCAACATTTTATCAGGGATATATCAGGAAATGCACAAGAGAACAGTTTGCCTCATTACGATATGCCATTGTTGGTGCTGAGAAGTTGAAGATCTCCCTTTATAAGGAATTTAAAGAGAGATTTGGTATCGAACTTCTTGAAGGATATGGTTGTACAGAATGTTCACCAGTGGTGTCAACCAATATACCTGATTATAAGGATACAGCACTTGAGGATACAGCACTTGTTCAGATTGTTCAGATAGGGACAAAACCAGGAACAATTGGTCGTCCAATACCATGGGTATCACTAAAGGTAGTGGATCCAGAGACATTTCAGAAGCTACCCAATGGAGAGGAAGGATTATTATTAGTTAAAGGGCCAAATGTTATGATGGGTTACTTACATCAATCAGAGAAGACAAAAGAGGTAATCAGGGATGGATGGTATTGTACAGGGGATGTAGCTTGTATACATGATGATGGATTTGTTGAACTAAAAGATAGGTTGTCACGTTTTAGCAAGATTGGTGGTGAAATGGTACCACATATCTATATTGAAGAGGCAATACATAACATCCTGAATACCTGTGAACAGAAATGCGTTGTAACATCGATTCCTGATAGTAAAAAGGGTGAGAGGATAGTTGTCTTATATACTGATATCGGAATGGAGATAGAAGAGATTCTGGAGCAGATGAAAGGGAGAGGTGTACCGAATCTATGGATACCCAAGAAGGATTCATTTCATAAAATAGATACCATTCCTTTATTAGGAAGCGGGAAATTGGATCTAAAAAGGATCAAGATGATTGCAGGAGAGATTAGATTTTCAGACTTATTGACTCTTATGTAAGAAATTGCTATTTTATATTATAGGTTTCCATATAATAAATTACACTCCGTGGGAAAGGGGTTATTTTCAATTTTCAAGGGATGTCAGTGGGAAGGATATTAGGATTGGATATAGGGGATGTAGTTATTGGCATATCTGTTAGTGACGAATTGGGATTGACAGCCCAAGGGCTTAACACCTTAAAAAGAAAAGGGATTAGATCAGATTTCAGATATATAAAGGGGTTAATAGATGAGTATAATATCTGTGAGGTCGTTGTAGGGCTTCCTAAAAATATGGATGGGAGGTTGGGACCTCAAGCAGAGAAGGTAATTGATTTTGTTGAAAGGCTCAGATCAGAGATCTCCCTATCTGTGGTAACATGGGATGAGAGGTTGACAACAGTAGCTGCCGAGAATGTACTGATAGATGCCAATATCAGCAGGAAAAAGAGGAAGGGGTTAGCAGATAAGATTGCTTCTCAGTTGATATTACAGGGCTATCTGGACAGCAAGAGATATAGCTGTGATTCAGACAGTAGACAATAGTCTAAACTAGGGTGTCTAAATTCCAAATAGACAATGACATCTATCTACAGGAAGATATACTATATAATTACTATCCTTTTCCTAATAATCCTTCTCTTTAATGGAGTAGTAGTAATCTTTTATACCTTTGTTATCTCACCTGTATCTTCCTATGATGTTCCTAGGATCGTTAATATCCCTAAAGGATATGTCTTAAGTCAGGTGGCAGACCTTCTTAAAAGAGAGGGGCTGATAATGAGTGCTAAGGGTTTTAGCCTTCTTGTATTTTTAAAAGGGGTTGTAAATGAGTTTCAGGCAGGGGAATACAAATTGAGTCCAAGTATGTCCTCTTTAGAGATCCTTGATATTATAACTAAGGGGAAGATCGTCTTCCATAAGGTTACGATCCCTGAAGGATATAATATCATGGAGATTGCATCACTCTTGGAAGAGAAAGGGATGGCAAATAGTGAAAGGTTTATATCACTAACATACGATAAAGGGTTTATATCCCTTTTAGGGATAGATGCTGATAGTCTTGAAGGTTATCTTTTCCCAGATACCTATTATTTTGCAAGAGGAACAGATGAAAGTATCATATTGAAAAAGATGGTTAAGACCTTTGAGATGAATATAATCCCTGAATTTATAGATAGGGCAAAAGAGATAGGATTCACAATGCATAAGATTATTACACTTGCATCCCTTATAGAGAAGGAGACGGGGATAGATGAAGAGAGGGGACTGGTATCAGCGGTCTTTCATAATCGTCTGAAAAAGGGGTTACTTCTTGAGTGTGACCCCACTGTTATATATGCCCTTAAGGATTTTGATGGGAATCTGAGAAAAGAAGATCTTTTAATAGATTCACCCTATAATACCTATCGGTACAGGGGGTTACCTCCTGGGCCTATTACGAATCCTGGTAAGGCATCTATAAGGTCAGCCCTCTATCCTGATGAGTCGGACTATCTCTACTTTGTCTCCAAAGGGGATGGTAGACATTATTTTTCATCCACATTAAAAGAGCACAACATGGCGGTTAGGATGTATCAAACGGCACATAGATCATTCAGATTACGAAACGGAGCTAATATCAGTGTCAATAATAGGTGAAGAGGTATTAAATTATAGAAAGAAGTATCGTGGTCTAATCGGTATCAAGAGCAAGAT